>DMRT01000065.1 GCA_003455235.1 Chitinophagaceae bacterium | reverse complement strand
GGCGCACAATTCCCTCTCTTTTAAAATTCAGTTTCTCCGGAATGGCCATGCTTCTTTTATTTCCCACCCCGCATTTGATCACAATGCGGTTAAGCCCGATTTCGGTAAACCCAAAACGGATCAATGCAGTACAGCAACGGGTGATGATTCCCTTGCCTTGCAGTCCTCCTGCCAGCCAGTAACCGATTTCACCGATCCGGTTGTGGCGGTTGATGTGATGAATGCCGATGCGCCCGGCGATTTTTTCCCGGTACATGATGGCAAATCCAAAATCGGTACCTGCCTCAAATTCCTTTTTGCAAAGCAGGATATAATTACGCATATCGGCCGGCTCCTGCATGCTGTCTACCCAGGGCAGCCACACCCGCAGGTGATCCCGGTTGGCGTGTACCACATCGAACAACGATTCGGCATCAGCGGCATCCAGGAATTGTAACCGGATGTGATCGTCTATTTTTATCATCATGCTACCGTTGTTTATAAAGTATCATCATAGTGATCGTCGCGGCCACCAGCAGCAGGGTATAAAGATGCAACGACCGCGGGGAGAAACGTTCTTTTTTCCAGTATAGAGCAGCCAGTACCGGCAGTATGTACAACAGGAGCAGCATAGGCAGCCACAATAATTCGAATAAAGCCCCGGTCAGCGCAAATGCATATACATTGATGACCCTGCTGAGCAGCCAGTATACAAAAACCAACAGGCTCATGAAAAGAAAAAGCCGTCCATAGTTCAGTTTCCTGGTATCCGTCAATGGCATTGATTTGAAAAATGTCTGTTGTTTATGGGCAAACGGGCATGCTCTCTGCGGTGGCACCTGTAAATCCGCCTGGGGTAAGCATGTCTTCAAAATAATAAAAACTTTTGGGTGGATTTATGGGGAAACAGGTGAGCCCGAACACTTCGCCACATAAGCCGATGTGCTTGCCTGCCAGCGTGCGGGCCTGTATCCTATAATAATATTTTTTTGCGGTGGGTGTTGTGTAGGTGGTCCCCCAGCCTTGTCCCACAGTGTTGGTACTGAATACCACTGCATCGTTCTCATCGTACAGAATGAAGCCGATGGAATCAATATTCTGGGTGATGGGCCTGCAGAAATCATTCAACCCGTCGTTATTAGGAGTGAATGCATTGGGCATAAAAATGCGGCCGTTGTCGTTGGTGCCGGCGGTATCCGTCACCAATCCATCACAATTAATATGGTGTACAGCATCTGTTGATTTGGAGCAGCTGCCAAGCAGGCTTACCGCAGTTATCAAAAAAGCAGGGATCAATAACAGCCTCATAATTTTATTTTATTTAAAGAAACTAAATAGTATTCATACCAGTTCAGGCAGCATGCAGGAGTCGTATCAGTTATCTTCCACCCGCTGCATCAGCATTTTTCTGCCGGCAGTGTTGATCTCCTGCTTCCAGAGTCTCCTGTCCACACTGTCGATATAATAGATGTTGGAGCTCTCTCCACCTCCCAACTCATCAGTAACCGTAACCACCCATACCTTTCGTAATCCCGACCGGTCACTCTGGAAAGTGCCTTCTTTCACATCCTGGATAGAGGCTTTGATTACACCGATCTTCCCGGAAGGGTTGTAATCGTAGATAGCAATGTCCTGTTTATATCCTTCTTTATACGGCAGCCAGGAAACCAGTGATGGGTAAAGATTGCTGTCGAAGTAGGGCTCATGGGTGGTATCGCTGATAACGGTCATACTGTTTTTCGTTTTGTCCTTGTAATAACCCGTAACCACGTTCCCAAAGTTCAACACCATATCCCGCTGTGCATTGTAGGATGAATGATAAACGGGCTGCAGGTTTTTCAGCAGGGCGATGGAAGAATCGATCCAGGGAGCATTGCTCCGCTTCATGGTTACCCGGGTAATCAGCGTGAGCTTCCCCGATACAGTGCTGATCTCCGTTGAAAATCTTCCTGCTTCGATCCTGGCAGTATCTTTTAAAAAATACCAGATCATCTGGAACTGCTGGCTGGTAAGCCATTTCTTATCCACCACATTTTTGGCGGGCGCCAGCTTATCCTGTGCGCTGGAGCATAAGCTCACTGTAACCAGTAACGATGTAAACAGCCATTTCATGTTTATAGGTTTTGCAATCATTATTCAATTCCCAGTCCCCAATCCTTTCCTTTTTCGGTAGCCGGCAATCCTTCGGTGATCCATTTTGCCGGCTTGCCGTCTTTCAGGTAATAATCGAAGAACTGGCCCAGCCGGATGGAAAGGTCCTTGCGGTTTTTTCTTTCAACGAGGTTATGATCTTCGCCATTATACTGAAGCATCCATACTTTTTTTCCCAGCCGGCGCAATGCGGTAAAGTATTCAATGCCCTGGTACCAGGGTACGGCACCGTCGGCATCGTTGTGCATGATCACGAGCGGCGTGGTTACTTTATCGGCCGAAAACAACGGCGAGTTCTTCAGGTAAAGATCCTGGCGTTGCCAGAGCGTGGCGCCGATACGGCTTTGTGTATGCTCGTACTGGAACTGCCGGTTCAGGCCGGTACCCCAGCGGATACCACCATAGGCACTGGTCATATTGGCAACGGGTGCACCAGCCCAGGCCGCACGGAACATATTTGTTTTGGTAACGAGGTAAGCCACCTGGTAACCGCCCCAGCTTTGTCCCTGTATCGCCATTCTCGTACTGTCTACCCAGGGCATTTTGGATAAATACCTTGCTGCACTTACCACACTGTTATAGGCACTTGCACCCGGCTCGCCATCCTTATAATAAATATTCGGATCAAATACGAGATAGCCATTGCTTACGAAATACGGGATGTTTACTGTAGAAGCACTGGGCGCCGGCGACCGGTAATTGTACAACCCATCGGCATCCCTTTCATAGAAATAAAAGATGACCGGGTATTTTTTCTTCGGATCAAAATTCTCCGGCTTGAATAAAAGGCCTTCACTCATTTTGCCATCAAACATTTTCCACTTCACCAGCTCAGCCGATAACCAGTTGTAGTCCTTTTGCTGCGCCGCCACATCGCTCAGTTGGGTAAGATTCCTCAGGTCAGGCGTGGAGAATAATTCACTCTGGCTGATGTTCATCCGCTGGATGATATACGCTTCCGCCTGTTTAGCCTTTACGGGGTTACCAAAGGCATAAGGACCAGCGGTGAGCAACACGGGATCTGATACCTCATTCACTTTTTTATTGTAGAAGCCGCCGTATTTGCTGGTCTTGTCCTGCGAGCGGAGCAGGATGATTTCATCTGCCTTTATAAAACGTTTCTCCGGATCCAGGCGCACATAATTGAATTCAGTTTTGTTCTTTTTGCCAAACCCGTTGGTAATGTTTTTAGGCTGATCAACACCATTTGGATCGGCCTGCCAGATATCGTATACGTCTTTGATCAGGATGTAACGGTCGTCTTCGGTCCAGCCAACCGTTCCCTGCTCCCTTGGATAATCAGGTACGTCGTTCTCAACATCATACAGCGGTTCTTTGATCTTATCGCTGATATTTTTTGTTGCTGCGGTGGCTGCATTCCATGCAAAATAATTTCGCTGAACAGGATCGTACCAGTATACATAGTTGCCTTTGGGCGATGCTTCGAAATTGCCGAGGGAATTTTCTTTTATCAGTAACTTCTTCCCATCCACGGTGCTGATGGCATAAGCCGATGTTTTTGTTCTTCCTGTCCACTGCCCTTCAATGCGGTTGCCTTTATTGGTTTCTCCCAACACCCAGCCGGCATTGCCTTCATCCACCAGGGTGATGCGTTCCACTTCTTCTGAACCAAGCTGAACGATCTTATCATCGCCCGGTTTCCATACGGCGAGGTAACTGCGTTTCAGTTCGGCATCCAGTTGTTTTAACTGCTGCGGCTGAAGGTAGTCGTCATTGTAGTGCCATACATCAAGGCGTGCCAGCTCAAAATCCACCAGCGTGGTGTCTTTGGGTGCTTTGATGGGTGCTGTACCGAAGAAGAGTTTTTGTCCGTCTTTGCTGAAACGCAGTGTGGCATTTTCACTGATGGTATAACCCAGCTGCATGCCCACGGTATTTTTTTCTGCAATCAGCCTGGCGCTGTCCTGCCCGCCGGTATAGTACCATAGCTTGTAGAATTTCTGCAGGGCCTTGGCGCTGCTGTCACGTTCAGCAACAAAAGAAAGCTGTGCACCCTCCTCATCAAAAGAAAAACTTTTGGCATCATTAAAGGCTTTCATCACCGTATCCAGCTTGTCGGCCGCCAGGTTATACAAAAGCACCAACGCTTTGCTGTTGCTGTCTTTACTGTTTTTGGTAGTTTCAACCAGCAACTTCGTTCCTTTCTTGTCAAAATAATATTCACTTACCAGTTTGAAGGTGCGTTCTTTGTTATCACTCATGCGCCGAACGACCAGGTCGGTGCCTTCGGACGAGGCGCCGCCGGGTGCGTCATCGCCTTCTGCATCTGTTCTCCAGCCTGAAGGCGGGAGCAACTCAGAAGGCGGGAGCAACTCAGAAGGCGGGAGCAACTCAGAAGGCCGGAGCAACTCAGAAGGCCGGAGCAGGTCTTCATCCTTCCCTTTTTTTATGATCTCTTTGGCTGCTTTTTGTGCCGCCACAATCACTTCTTCCCTGGTTACATTGCCTTTAATGGAATCAATCGACTTGCGGATCACCGAATCGGCCATCTTCACCAGCTTATCCATGTTCAGTTTGGCAGAATCAACAACAGCCGGCTTCGTTTTTTTTGTGGTATCCGGCAGTGGTTTTTCCAGTTGGTATGCCAGCCAGCCGGAGCCTTTTTCCGCCGTTTTAAATCCTTTTACCCGGGCCACTTTCAGCACGTCCTCTTTTCCCAGTTCCAGGATGCCGATGGAGTCTTTCACCATGTCATCCGGTTTTTTCTTTTTGATACGGGCCTGGCGTGTTTCCTGGAACACGGGCTTTATCTTAAATACCACATAGCGGCTGTCTTCGGTGATCACCGCACCATAGCCGCGGGCAATTACTTTTTTATACCCGGCGGAAGGGGACTGAACGACTAGTTCACCATCTCCTTCCTGCGGATTAACGGCATAAACGATATATTTTCCGTCGTTGCTGATCATCCGTTCACCCACGCTTTTCCATCCGTCGTATACGGAATGGTCGAGTGCTTTTTTTGTTTGGGCCGATGCGCTCAGGCAGGCAAATACAAATACGGGGAAAAACAATTTTCTCATACTGTTTAGTTTGACCGGCTAAAGTTATCGGAAATGAGGGAGAAAAGAGCAGCCGTTTATCCATCTTGGTTCCGGGTCCTGAAGGATCGGGAAATTCAGGGCCGGCATCTGAATAAACCCGTTATTCTTCCAGGAACCCCCACTCTGTACGGAGGGTTTCCAGCTTCTTTCCTTCCAGTTTAATGGCACCATAGTGCCCGGCATTGCTTTTTTGCCGGAATGCTTCGTACAAGGTTACGGCGCAGGCCACAGAAATATTGAGGGATTTGATAATGCCTACCTGGGGGATGATAAAATTGCCATCGGCCATGGCAATGATTTCCTCACTCACCCCGCTGTGTTCGTTGCCGAAAACCAATGCAACGGGTTCGGTGAGATTCAGATCGTGTAACCCCACCGCATCGCTGCTCAGGTGAGTGGTATAAATCTTTTTAAATTTTTTCCGCAATTCAGCGAAACATTCATCCGCATTGGTGAACTGGTGAATACTTAACCACTTGGCGGCGCTGGAGGAACTTTTGGCTCCCCATTTTTTATGCTTCGGTATTTTGGTATTGAGAATATAAATATCCTGGATACCCACGGCATCGCAGGTACGCATCACGGCCGAGATATTGTGCGGATCGAATACATTTTCCAGCACCACGGTAAGATCGGGCTGGCGTTTTTCCAGGACAGCGGTAAGACGTTCGTTTCGTTCAGGAGTCATGA
>DMRT01000211.1 GCA_003455235.1 Chitinophagaceae bacterium | reverse complement strand
GTTTTTCAGCACCGGCCAGTACATTTTTTTCAAATCCCTGGGTATCTATTTTCAATAAAATATTGTGGAAGGAGCTGAAGGAGCCGGCAAGGCTGTCCAGCCTGCGGATGGGAACGGTTTCTTTACCAATGAATGCGGCCGAAGGAGCCGCGTCGGTATGTTCTTTATTTACCTGCAGGATGGAACTGCTGTGGCTGTTCATCGAAATATTGATTTCGATCTCCCCATCCATATCGCCGATGGCGCAGCGGTCAAACACTTTCCAGTTCTGGTATTTCCGGGAGTTTTGTTGCAGCAGTGGATAAGCAGATGACAGGGGTTCGAATGATAGCACCTGCCTGTTGAACCCCGCTTTGATCATTTTCATTGAAAACTGGCCGGTATTAGCGCCCACATCCAGCAACAGGTCGATCTTATACAGGTTGGCCTGTTTCACCAGGCTTTCCAGGGCCAGTTCTTTGCCGAAATACCGCTCCACGTTGAGGCCAAGGGGGTGAAAAACCGAATCCAATATGTTCTTTAAAGCAGTCCGCACCAGAGTGTCTAAAAATTTGCCAAATATACTGGTTATTATCGTCCCTTTATATCCTTGAACCGAAAGGGGTTAGAAATAAGATTGGCCCCTCAGTTATTGACAAAGATGCTTTTTTGTTGTTGCACATTTTTCCCCGCATCGTCCATGATGGGTTTAAAACCGGCATAGCCGCCCGACCGGAAGCTGCAATCCACAAAGCGGCTGTTCGATACCAGGAACCCATGTTTGCCCCAGGTAGAGGCTTTTTTAAAATAGGCATTGAAACTGCAATTGCCGAACAGGGTGTTTTCGGTATCCCCGCTGGCTTTCTTCTTCCGGATTTCGGTATACAATACCGGCACTTTATAGCCGGTAAAAGAGCAGCGGCTGAACCGGGCATAACGGCCCGTAACAGACACCAGGTAACTGGCCATAAACGTTTTTTTCTTTAACAGCGAATCGGTAAATGTGCAATTGAAGAAATTCATGCCATCCTTTTCATCCGCCGCATCATAACTCAGCAGCGAGGTACCGGCAATGGAGGTATTCATAAACCGGAACCGGGGCGAGGCACATAGTAATGCATAGTTGGTATTGCCGGTAATGATACAGCTGTCGAATGTTACATCGGAGGCAGTTTCGTAGCCGCTTACCACCGAATAGCCGGCATTATTGCTGAACTCACACTTAATGATGGTTCCCTTTTTACAAAGTGCATAGCGTTCCGGTTCAATGTCGAGCCCGGATCCGGGGTTGGTGGTGATGCGGCCTTTTCCGTTATTATTGAAACGGCAATTGTACAGGTGGATGTTTTCACCACCGCACCAGCTCAGTCCATCTCTTCCATTTCCGTTGAGGGTACAGTTGGTAAAGCTGATGTCCTTCACCGGAAGTTTATCTGCATCCTGCAGGATCATGGCGCCATCCCGGCCGAAGTTCAGAAAAGAAACATTGGTAACAGATACCTGCTGGCAGTTCAGAATGAATAACCCCTCGTGTTCCCGTTCATACGGGTTATCGCCCGTACCCCATGGCCTTAATAACCTGAACCGTTCACTGTTTCCGTTTGTCTCAAAATTCAGCAGGCTGATATTGCTACAGTTGATCAGCCGGAATAAAGACCCGATGTGTACCGCACTGTCTTTACCGGTTTTATTGGGCAGGGTGCCGAAAGGAAGATCGTCGGCAAATTTTATTACAACAGCGCCGGAACCCTCAATGGTTACATTGCTGCAATCTTTCAGCTGCATTACATCATTGATGGTGGCCAGTCCTGTTTCAATGGTTTCAATATTCTTATACGTAATGCCTACGAGGTATTTTCCTTTGGGGATGATGAGCCGGGTATTCCCTTTCCGGGCATTGATATAACCGGCGGCCTTGTTAAACGCCAACTGGTCGGACCGGTTATCATTAGCAAGGGCGCCAAAATCCGTCAGGGAAACGGTTTGTACTTGGGCCTGAGCGGTTTGTACTGAAATGAAAAAACAAACTGTGGGGAGCATAAACAGTATACGTTGCATGGAATACATCTGACGGGTAAATTTATTAAAAAATGACCAGGCTGCTGGTTTGTTACCAGCGGAATCTAAGCACAGGGCATGCCGGAAACGGCTTAAAATTTCTGTCTTGAAAAATTAACGTTCCCCCAACTTTTACATTGTTCAAAGAAAATGATCTGTTCAAACCGGGCATAAATAGTAAAATAGAAAATGAAGTTTGGCATCAGCTACTTCTTATCTCCTGCACCAACCGAATCACTTCCCTCGTTTCTACCAGCGGAAATCCATGACCTGAAAGAATGGCTGCATACGATTGTGTATGCAGATCGGCAAACCCTTCACTGAAATCGAACGATTCGCCATCAATGGTCAATACCCGGTAGGTTTGTTTGCCGGCGGCTTTTACCGGTAAAGGCAATGCATTTTCTTCAATACTTAATTGCCAGTTTACATCAGCCCGTTCAAGTTCCAGTTCGCCGGCCGCAGCCACATCCGTATGCAGGTTCA
>DMRT01000225.1 GCA_003455235.1 Chitinophagaceae bacterium | reverse complement strand
CGGGTTACTCAATCCCGTAACCGGGCTCCAGGAATATAAATGATATGGCCTGGGAGGTACGCCGATCTGTACCGTTGTCCGGTTACAAGCCAGTTGGTCTGGCCCCGCATCTGCCCGTATATTTAATGTATCAAGCAGGTTTGCATAGAGCGTATCCAGGCAGCCATATCCTGCAAAAGGCTCCAGTATCACGGCGATCTGTGTACCCGGCGGAGGCGGAGGATTAAAATAAATAGATTGATTGTTGCCCAGGAACTGGGTAAAGCCTGCATTCCACCATGAATAGCTTTGATACCCGAAGGGAGCTGTTACCGTAATGGCAGTATCATCCGGGCAATAAGCAGCACCGGTAAATGCGCTGCTGCATTCGGTATTCACATCGATATAGGCATACCCAAAGTGGGCCTTGAACCCACAGTCGGTGGTGATGAAGAACAACTCAATGGTTTTACCGGCCATCCCGTCGAGGTTGATCGAATTGGCAGCCCAGTCTTTATACAAAATGGTTGGGTTGGGTGGATAAGGTTCAAAACCGGTGAGTCCGCCAACAATAAAAGGAAATGATGAACAGGTGATCAACTGGTTATCGGTAACATTCCGTACCCTGATCAGCAACCTCGGCTGGTTGGTGCTGTCGTGGTTAACCCCGCCATCCTGCAATACCACGGCGTAATTATATATGATGTTGAACTCGTTTTGCCCTGCCGGGATGGTGAAAGTATACGAAACCCCTTCAGCCTGTCCGCCGCCGCCATTATTCCCGAGCCTGATCGAATGACCACTGCCATTGGGACAATTGATCGGGAAGTTACCGTATGGATCCCTTCCGGCACCCGGGGGAGCCGAAGAATACATTTCATGCCTGCCAGGGGTAGGTGCCGAAGGATTGAGTGTAAGATTACTCGGTGAAACAAATGTTCCCGTATAACATTGCCAGTTTCTGAAATCGCCAAATTCAAAATCGATATTAGGGGGACATTGAGCCCGCAACCCGGCACTGCTGATGAGTAAAAGGGCAAGTACGATGATCTGCAAACCTCCCGGTTTACAGGCAGTAGTTGTTGGTGGCTGAGCTTTCATGTGTGAAAAGGCTGGTCTAAAGTTAATACGAAAAAGCTTCTTAAACCAGCCCCTGCCGGCAGGATGAAAAAATAATATACCTTGAACTGTGCAAACGGATGGGAAGGCTCATCCATATGGCACTAAAACTACTGATAATGAACTCCCAACCAGGCAGAACTCACAGCGCTCCGGTAATTCTCAAAGCCGGATTATTGGCAGGCACCCTCGACATCTTATCCGCCTTTACCTATTATTATATCAAAACGGGTAAGAACCCGATGAATGTTCTTACGTATGTTTCCAATACCGCCCTGGGAAAAGAAACCTTTTCCAGCACCGCTGTTCAGCAGCTGACCGGTTTGCTGGTGCATTTTGCCATTGCATTCGGGTGGACGGTCCTTTTCTTCCTCCTCTACCCCCGGCTTAAATTCCTGCAGGCAAACAGGATCATCACAGCGGTGCTGTATGGAAGTTTTGTATGGTCGATGATGAACCTGGTGATACTGCCGGTATGGAATCATAAAATGTTCCAGTACAAGGGTGAAACAACAATCGTCAACTGGCTGATACTGATCGTGGCGATTGGTATGCCGCTTTCCTTTATCGCTTCAAGCCACTGGCAAAAAAGAGGTTGAGGAGCCCTGGCCTGACGTACCCGTCTGACCAGGTATGATTGCCTGCTTTAATAAACTATATTAGTACATGGTAACTGCTGAAAGATTCCGGCAGCTGGCGCTTGCACTACCGGGGGCCGTTGAACTGCCGCACTTCGACCGGGCATCCTTCCGGGTGAATAAAAAAATATTCGCCACCCTGAGAGAGAAGAATAATATTGCCGTGCTGATGTTCTCCCCGCTGCAGCAATCGGTATTTTGCGCCTTTGATAAAACGATCGTGTATCCTGTTCCCGGTGCCTGGGGACAAAAAGGCTGTACCATTTTTGAACTCGGAAAAGTTAAGCAGTCCATGATTAAAGATGCACTGCAGGTGGTGCACGAAGAAATACTGGCAAAAACAAAAACCAAAAAAAGATGATGACTATTCCGGCACAGGTAAAAGCCATTCAAAAAATACTGGAGGCCAACAGCAACCCCGAAGCACTGGAAGCCCAGCAGAAATTTGTTCCCGGTGAACTCAACGCGTACGGCGTTCGAATGCCGGTATTGAATGAACTGGCCAAACAATTCAAGACAGGTGGCTTTGAGCTGGCCGCCTCATTATGGAAAGCCGGTATGATGGAAGAAAAAATGCTGGCCGCCAAAATACTGGGCCTGGTTGCCAAAAAAGATCCAGACAAAACCCTGGAACTGATCCGGCAGTTCGCAAAGGGCATCGACAACTGGGCCGTATGCGATACCATCGGCATGCAGTCGGTAAAGCCCATTGTAAAAACACACCAGCAGGAAATTTTCGCCCTCGCTGAAAAGTACAATTCCTCCAAAAATTTCTGGGAGCGCCGGCTTAGCCTGGTACTGGTGGAATGGTATACCCGGGACCCTTCGCTTCATGCTGCCATAAAAAAACTGGTAAAACCCCTGGAAAACGATCCGGAATATTATGTGCGTAAGGCCGTGGTGTGGATCAATAAAAATTTTTCGAAAGGGAAATAGTAGTCGGTAATTATACCAACAGCATCCATTAACGGATAAGTACAGTGGTTCCCTGCTCACGATGAACCACTCCATCCACATCGATGGCTTCTATCACCCATACCACTGTCTGCATTTCCACGGGCTGGCCATTTACCCTTCCATCCCAGCCCGGGCGGTCGCTCTTCATTTCAAAAAGCAATTTGCCCCAGCGGTCGTATATCCTGAAATAATTCACTTTTACAAAACTCATCAGCAAGGGACGCAACAGGTCGTTTTTTCCATCGTTGCCCGGGGTAAACACCGTGGGCACATAAATCTTAATGTTCTTACGTGTAACCACCCATTGCGTATCCACCGTAATACAACCACTCGCTGTTCGTAATTGTATGCGGTACAACTGGTCAGCAGGTCCTTTAAACACCGGCATATAACTCGTTCTGTTATCGAGGCTGGTGGCCGGTATCCAAATAACACTGTTGCCGATATTTCTGGCCTGTAATGTTTCGGGAAAATAAGAGATGGCGTTCTTCACCGGGTACATAATGCCCGGCAATGGTGCGTCAATAACAACATCCATTTTTTTTGTGCTTACTGATAAAGGACATTGGGCAGTGGTAACCGTTAATGTAATGCTGTAAGTACCCGGTGTTGTATATTGATAAACAGGTATGCGGTCAGTTGAGCGGTACCCGTTTCCGAAATCCCATGAGTAATTAACCGTGGTGCCGGGAATATTGCTTGTCAGATTGATCACCGGTACCCGTACATTGATGCATGCAGGCGAAACAGTAAACGCCGCATGTGCAACAGGATATACTGTAACCGTGTATGATGTACTATCAGCACAATTTCCTTCCCCGGTCACTACCATCTTAACCTGGTAAACGCCGGCTTGTGCGTATGTATGCACAGGACTGGCTACCGTATCTGCCAGGCCATCACCAAAATTCCAGTAATACTGCATGGATCCGGAGGAGACCGTACTGGTATTGGTAAATACAAACCGGTTATTAAGCTGGCACTGAGTTGTTGTATTTACTGTAAACCCTGCAACAGGGC
>DMRT01000108.1 GCA_003455235.1 Chitinophagaceae bacterium | reverse complement strand
CAGCTGAACGATACGGATTTTTACAGCCTGCTTAATAACTGCCGCGATAAAGACTTTATCCTTCAGCGAAGCAATGGCGGCATTCATAAAGATGATATCACGATGCAGCTGAACGGCCAGCCGTTTAAAACAACCGCTTCCCAGGGCCAGCGCAAAAGTTTGTTATTCGCCCTGAAGCTGGCAGAATTTGAACTACTGAAACAGAATAAAGGATTCGCTCCTCTCCTGCTACTGGATGATGTTTTTGAAAAACTCGACGACAACCGCATGAACCAGCTCCTGCATTGGGTATGTAAAGAAAACAGCGGCCAGGTGTTCATCACCGACACACACAAAGAAAGGCTGGAAGAGGCATTTGAACGGCTGGGGGTTGCTTACCAGGTGATTGAATTGTAGATCATGAACCATTAACTATTAACTACCTTTACCCTATGGGAGAAATTTCCTTACAAGACGCCATCAAACAGTTTTTGCAGAAAAGCCGTCTCCGGAGCGGCATACAGGCCATGCGGATAGAAGACATCTGGGAAGAACTGATGGGCAAAACCATTGCCAAGTATACCGACAAGATACAGATCATCAACTCCACCCTGTTCATCACCACCTCGGTGGCTCCTTTAAAGAATGAGCTGCTGTATCAAAAGGAAACCATCATCGAACGCATCAACGAAGCCATGGGAGAAAAAGTGGTGAAGGAAGTGATTATTAAATAAGAAGGTGCTGAATACTGAATGCCGGATACCTGATCTGTTTTGCCCAACATGGTAACCAGAATGACCCAATGACTTAATGACGAATGACAAGCATCATTCTTTATTCTCCACCGGCCTCACCGTATATCCTTCTTTACGCAGCAGGCCAATCAATCCGTCTTTACCGGGGAGGTGACCGGCCCCCACGGCAACAAATACCGCATCCGTTTTCATAATAACCTTCAGCTGCTCCACCCAGTTCTTATTGCGTTTATACAGCAATATATCCTGGTTGCTTTCCATGCCATACTCATCATCAGTAAGCATGCGCTCGATCAGCTGCATGTTCTGGCTTTTGTATGCCAGCACCATCGAGTCGAACAACAGTTTTGATTTGGGCAGACTGTCGATCGTTTTCAACAATTCCTTTGCCTGTTCGGCATAAGGAATACTGTCGAATACCGATGATTGAAAGGCCATGGTTTCCAGTCCGCGTATTTCCTTTTTATATTCCTTCGCCAGTTTCACCAGCTGGTCTTCCACCCCCGTTACCGGGGTACAGGCCATCAGCTTGGGATAAATCAGCGACGTAAGCACCTTGGGCTTCATGCTTCCCAGGAATTCAAGCGATGACTTCAATGAATCCCTGAAATACGCATCCACCCGTTTGTATTCTGCTTCCGTAAGCAGGTCTTTTAACTTCTTCCCGTCTTTCATGTTCATCAGGCTAAGTCCGCCCAGCATCAGCATCGGATCGTCCATGTCCAGTTCCATGTACAGCAGCGAAGCATTACCCACCACGGTTTTCAATGCAGGGCCGAATTGAATATCGTCCCGGCAAAGCAGGTGAAAGGTGCCAAAGAGATAACTGGGTTTTGAGAGTCCGCGGCCGCTCACTTCCCACAACAGCGAGTTGTCGTTGGTATTGATTTTAACCGGGCTGCCTTCCTGTGCCTGCAGCGGTCCTGTTATCAGCAGGATGAAAAAGAAGAATAAAAAGCGCATCGGGTGATTTTATGTTTAAAAGTACAATTAACTGTTTTATCAAAACTCCTTTTTATTATATTAGCTGAAACATTCCCTGTATGCGATGTGCCCTGTTTACCGCCACCCTCTTCCTGCTGAGTACAACGCTGTGTGTTGCGCAAAAAGGATTTCCCGAACCGGGCAAAATTGACAAAGCCGATCTGCAGATGACCGATTGTGATTTTGACAAGGGTGCCGAAGCAGTAAAGCTGATCGACTGGGGCAAGGTAACCTATGCCTATATCCTGCGCAATCTTTCCGGTTTCGGAACCGTATATGAACGCAGGGTACGTATTAAAGTGCTCAAGGAAAAAGGGCTATCGAAGGCCAATGTCGTTATCCCCTATATGTCGTACAGCGATTACGAGGAGATCACCAAAATGGAAGCCTGGAC
This sequence comes from Chitinophagaceae bacterium, assembly GCA_003455235.1. Classification (GTDB taxonomy): domain Bacteria; phylum Bacteroidota; class Bacteroidia; order Chitinophagales; family Chitinophagaceae; genus Ferruginibacter. Next base: position 4,263 of record DMRT01000108.1, on the reverse strand, counting down.
CTACAACCTCGACGATGCGGGAAATGTGAAAACCACGAAAGTGAGCAAAAGTTCCATCTATAAAAAAAGCATCAACGCCGGCATCAGCGAAATGATCATTGCCTTCCCCGAAGTGAAAGTGGGCAGCGTGATTGAATACGCTTATACCATGGAACGCGGGCCTGCCCTGCACATCAACGACTGGAATTTCCAGGACAATATCCCGGTTAAGTACAGCGAATATGAAGTGAGCATTCCTTCATTTCTTCACTTCAAGGTAAACCCCATGGTTACCGACCCCATGCAAACCCGGAGCGAAGAAGCCCGGGGCGCCGGCGAATTGAACCCTTCCACCGGCGTACGGGAAACCACCATCAAAAAATTTTACAGCATGCAGAACCTGGTGGCGCTGCGGGATGAACCCTACATGGGATCGATGAATGATTACCGGCAGCGCATCGAATTCCTGCTTACCCAGGTGGAAGTGTACAACAATGACATCGTGGACCTCCAAACCTCATGGACGCAGGTGGTGGAAGGATTGAAGAAATCGGAATATTTCGGGCAGCAGCTGGAAAAGCAACTCCCCCGTACCATCGATCTTTTTGAACAATGGAAAGCCATTCCCGATCCGCTGGCCAGGATGAAAACCGTTTTTCAATACGTGAAGGAACACATGACCTGGGATGACCAGGAAACCATTGTATCGTACGATGGTGTGGAAAAAGCATACGCCGCCAAAACCGGCAACAGCGCCGACATCAATCTCCTGCTCATCAATTTTCTGAACCAGGTAAAAGTGAAGGCAGATCCCATTTTATTCAGCACCCGCAAAAACGGGCTGGTGAATACCATGTACCCGGGAATGGACCAGTTCAACATGGTGATGGCACATGTGGCCATCGGCAACCGGTATTACATACTGGATGCCACTGATAAATCGGGCAGCCACCTGTTGATTCCGGAAGAAGTAGTGAACACCAACGGCTTCCTGGTACAGGGCGAAAGCGGCAAATGGCTGGAGGTGCTGGATGATAAAAACAAATACAAAATATTTTCGGCCGTACATGCCGAAATTGATATGAATGGTAAAATGACGGGCGAGGTTACGGTGAACAGTTCGGGCTATTCAAAAAAAGAACGGTGCAAAGCCTGGGCAAAGAACAAAGACGAATTTAAAAAACAATATTTCATGCAGGGTGCCGTACCCATAAGCCTCGAAGAGCTGGAAGTGAATAATGTGTATGCCGACTCGCTGCCACTGGAACAGAAAGCAAAATTCAGTTCGGTGCTGAACCGGTCGGGTGAGTACACCTATTTCCCGGTGAACCTGTTTGCGGGACTCGATAAGAATCCTTTCATTGCCGAGAAACGGGTATCGGATATTGAATACGGGTTCCTGCAGGATTTTATCCTCGTGGGCAACTACAACATTCCCGACGGGTACAGCTTTGATGCCTTGCCCGAAAACATTTCACTGCTGATGCCCGACAAGAGCATTGTATTTAACCGGTTCATTAATGCAAGCGGCAATGTGCTGAATGTGCGCATGACGCTGGAGTTTAAAAATTCGTATTACCCGGTGGCGGATTATCCCGAGTTCAGGGAGTATTACAAAAAACTGTCGGCGGCGCTGGACGAACAGATCATCATGAAAAAGAAATAACCGAAGTCCTTAAACAGATTCCGTATGAAGCGTATAGTTACTGTAGTATTGATGCTGGCACTCGTGCAGGGAACCCGGGCTCAAAAAGGGCTGCCGGGATTCGGCAAGGTGGATAAGGCCGACCTGCTGCTCACCGACTGCGATTTTGATAAGGGAGCCGGCGCCCTGGTACTCATTGACTACGGGCATACCTATTACGACCGCGGCACGGTTGGCTTTTCGGCATTTAAAACGGTTTTTGAACGCCGCATCCGGATCAAGATCCTGAAAGAAAGCGGTATGCCGTATGCCGATGTACGCATCCCCTATTACACCCGCAACAACGAACAACGGATCCTGAAACTGAATGCCAGCACTTACAACCTGGACGCCGCCGGAAAAGTGCAGGCCACCGAAGTAAAAAAATCATCCATCTATGCCAAACGGCTGGATGCTGATTACTCTTCCATGATCATCACTTTTCCGGAAGTGAAAGTGGGAAGCATTATAGAATACAGTTACAGCATGGAATCGGAAACCATCAGCCTGAACGACTGGTATTTCCAGCGCCGCATCCCGGTTCGCTACAGCGAGTACAAACTGGAGATCCCGCAGATGTTCCGTTTTTCCATCCAGCCCAACATTACCGATTCCATCGAAGACAAACAGGAAGTAACCACCAAAAGCATTTCTCTCTCGGAAGGATATATTGAAACACCCGTACTCACCAGCCAGTATATCATGCGCAACCTCGTGGGCATAAAAGAGGAACCGTTTATGGGCGCCGTTCGTGATTACCTGCAACGCATCGAATTTCACCTGATGCAGATCGATTACGGCGACCGTACCGACGACCGGCGCACCAAGTGGGCGGATATTGTTGCATCGCTGAAGAAAAGCGAAAGTTTCGGTAAGCAGCTGGAAACACCTGTGCCCGGCACGGCTTCGCTGCTGGCAGAAGCCAGGGCCATTACTGACCCCGAACAACGGATGCGCTTTGTATACGAATACCTCCGCCGCAACCTTACCTGGAATGATGAGGACGGCATTTTTGCCGATGCCGGTATTGTGAAAACATGGGAAACCAAAACCGGCAACCAGGCCGACATCAACCTGCTGCTGATCAGCCTGCTCAACGACGCAGGACTGAAAGCATCTCCGGTGCTGCTGAGCACCCGGAGCAACGGACTTACCCTCACCAATTATCCCAATACCGAACAGTTCAACAGCCTGATGGCCTATGTAACCATCAAAGAAGGCTATTTTATACTGGATGCCACCAACCGCATCATTCATTATAAACTTACACCCGAACAGGTGGTGAATACCAATGGTTTTATTGTGGAAGGTGAAACGGGCCGGTGGAAAGAGATCCTTTCCGGTAAATACCATTATAAAGTAACGGCCGCCGTACAGGGAGAAATTGATGCAGAAGGCAACATGAAAGGCAATTGCCTGGTGAACTGTTACGACTATGCCCGGGTGCAGCGCTGCGAAGAACTGGCAAGCAATCCCGGCAAATTCAAAGATGACTATTTTTATAAACCCTACCCTTCCGTAAAAGTGGAAGACATCAGCATCAATAATGCTACGGCCGACTCCCTGCCGCTGGAACAGAAGATTAAATTCAGTACCTCACTGAACAGCTCGGGTAATTACCGTTATTTTACCGTGAATCTTTTTTCGGACCTTGACAAAAATCATTTCATTGCCGAGAAACGGTTTTCGGATGTTGACTTTGGCATTCAACAGGATTACAACCTCTTTGGAAATTTCACCATCCCGGCTGATTATGTATTTGACGGACTCCCGGAAACCACCACCTTTTCGACCCCTGACCGGGGCATCCTTTTCACCCGTACCGTAAATGCCGATGGCAACCTGCTTAACATCCGCATCACCGTGGAATTCAAACGCAATTTTTATGGTGCAGACAGTTATGCCGACTTCAGGGAGTTTCATAAAAAGATGTTTGAGAAACTGAATGAACAGGTGGTGATTAAAAAGAAAACATCGCCGTAGAGGCAACTGAATTTTTCTTTTTTTGTGCATAACAAATTCACAGCGGAACAAGAATTTCGCCAGTACTTATCTATCTTTACAACAGGAAATCATCACTGCATTTCCAGTCCATCCCCACCCCCTGAATTCCGGCATTTCACTGCTTAGCTATTCATTACATAAACCGAGACCATGAATAAGATCAATCGTCTACTTATTGCTGCTGCCAGCATTCTTGCTTCCTCTGCCTCCTCTTTTGCCCAGATTCCCGCATCTAAAGTGCTGGAAGTACGTCCAGTAAAAACAGAAACCACGGCAGCTATAATGGAGCGGGCCAAAAATTATCCTGCACGGTTGATTGACCGGGGAGAAAGGGAATATCCCAGCAGGAAGAACTTACCGCAGAACCCGCTGGCACCGGCTGTTTCAAGTTATCCGGCCCCCCAAGGCCTTAATCCGCCGGTTTCAAACAACGCTGCTCAAACACCCAGCACCAGTTTTAATGGCGCCACAGGACCAGATGATACAAATGCATTTCCTCCCGACAACCAGGGAGCCGTTGGACCAACGCAATTCATTGTATTTGTAAATGGAAGGCTCAGGTCTTTTAACAAAACCACGGGTGTTGCCGACGGTGT
>DMRT01000184.1 GCA_003455235.1 Chitinophagaceae bacterium | reverse complement strand
AGCACCCTGTTCAGGTTCCAGGATTGAATGCGGGTTAAAACTAAGGTACCAACCCTTTTGCAGCACGGGCGAATGCCTGTATGCTTTTTGAGCTACGCCATCTATCGCCGGGATAAGGAAGAAGAGGAGGACTGTTTTTTTCATAAAGAAGGGTTATGACCACCGGAGATTACCAGCTTGTAAAAAATGCTGCTTCTTCTTCAAAATTAATGTACGGGTATTGCTCCTGCAGTTTTCTCAGTTTCTCCAGGTTGGCCTGGAGGAATTTCTTATGTTGTTGAGAAGTTGGGTTGAAAGGCTTGTGGTTCCTGGCTGCTGTAATCACAGCAATTTCCTTCATAAGCTGCTGCGACGGTTCATCAATACAGGCGGCAATGAATTTCTCCCATACATAATTGGTGGCAGCGTAGTTGGGATGCACCATGTCTTCGGCATAAAAACGGTAATCACGCAGGTCGTCGATCACGAGTTCATAGGCGGGGAAGTAAAAACAGTTGCTGTTCATTTCCACCAACTGGTGAACAGCCTGAATGAGGGTGGCCTTGCTCCGGTTGTTCTCCACAAAACCATCCCGCAGGTGGCGCACCGGGCTGATGGTGAAAATGATCCTGATGCCCGGGTTGAATGCAACCGTTTTTGAGATCATGGTTTGCAAAGCACGGGTCACTTCATCAACAGCCAGTAACCGTTTATTGAATTTATCCGTGGGTACTTTATGGCAATTGGCCACCACGCTCTTGTTTTCCAGTTCGTACACAAAGGCCGAACCTAAGGTGATCAGTAACCAACCGGCATCTTTCAAAAAGGCATGCGCCCTGCTTTGCGATTCATTGATCAGCCGCAGGCACTCATCCGCATCCGGGTGAGAAAAACGGCTGTGGTGTTCCCAGCTGTTCCAGCTTTCATTCTGGTAAAAGAGGTCTTCTTTTTTGTATTGCTGATGATCAATGTATGATGAAACGGCCCGGGCGATGCTAACCGGGTTAAAGAGTATCCCATGCGGGTTGTCCAATACAGAAAATTTATGAGCCGCCAGTTTACTCCCGATCTGTTCGGTAAAGCAGGAACCGGTCAGCAACAGCTTATCCCGGTGACTGATTGTTGTATCGAACGGCTTCGGAGTAAATGCTAAATGAAAGTCCATGTTAATGGTAAATGGTTATTGGTTGATGGCAATGAACTAAACACCGTGAATCATTATACAAAAATCTCTGCTGCCATCCTGCTGCATGCAGCCAGTGCGTCCATATTTAATCCATCCAGTTTTTTCAATTGCTGAAAATACGGGATCATCCGCTCAGAGTCCATATTGCCCACGAGTTCATCATTGGCCATGGGGCAACCACCGATACCTTTGAGGGCACCGTCGAACCGGCGGCAACCGGCTTCCCAGGCTGCGTCCAGTTTTTCCTTCCAGTTTACTGCGGTGGAATGAAGATGAACACCAACCTCGGTTCCGGACAAGGAATGAACCAGGTGCCCCGTAACCGTTTTAACCTGTGCGGCTGTTGCCAGTCCCACGGTATCGGCCAGCGAAATGATCCCGATACCCATTCCTGCCAGTTTATGCACCCAATTGAAAACGATCTCTTCATTGTATACATCACCGTAGGGGTTTCCAAATCCCATGGAGATATAAACCACGAGCTCTTTATTATTTTTCACACAAAGATTCTGTATCTCCTCCACCCTGCCCAGTGATTCGGCAATGGTGGAATTGGTGTTTCGTTTCTGGAAGGTTTCGGAAACAGAAAACGGGAAGCCCAGGTAGCTGATCGCATCATAGGCCACGGCGTCCTGCGCTCCTCTTTCATTGGCAATAATGGCGAGCAGTTTTGTTTTTGAATGCTGAACGTTTAATCTCTGAATGACTTCTTTTGTATCGGCCATCTGCGGGATGGCTTTGGGTGAAACAAAACTGCCGAAGTCGATGGTATCAAATCCAACTCGCAGTAGATTGTTGATGTAATCAATCTTTTTTTCGGTGGGAATGAAATGCGCCCAGCCCTGCATGGCATCTCGGGGGCATTCGATCAATTTAACCGGTTGCTGGTTCATTCAGCAAAAATAACTAAAGACGGCCTGCCAATTTCATTTTATCACGCAGGCGGTTGAAAAAGCGGTAACGTTCTTTTTCGCCCACAAGGCTAAGCTGGGTAGAGCGCTTGATCAGGTTCTGGAGCATATTAAACATAAACGTATTGAACTTAAGGTCGGTGGTGGATATAAAATTGATCACACTGTGGTTGAGGAAGGTAATCTTCCTGAGATCGAGCTCGGCCAGGATGGTATTGTCGGCCGTTACCAGGTCGTTCCAGAAAAGCCGGTAGGGAACGCCGTTGCCCGATTTTTCTCCCAGCGGGAATTTAACACCGGTTTCCGCCTGCAGCTCAAGGTGATTAAGCAGCCCGATGAGCGACATGTATATCTTCTTCACCTCGTCTTCGCTTTCAAACATATTGGCTTCCCGGTAAAATTCTATCTGGCGGATGGTGCTGTTGATGCTTTCGAGATTCCAGATCTCGGTGGTGGGTATCTGCATGTACATCTGTACGATCTTCCGCCCCATTTCCATGTGTTCGGGCACGGCATCTTCCAGGGAAGACTTCAGCCCTTTCATGCTCTCGTACTGAAGGATGGACCGGCGCCACAAAAATGATTTGAAAGCCAGCAATTCGGGCACCATAAACTGTTCCATGATGGGAATGTCTTTGGCGAGGTAATACAGGTGTTTGTGCGAAAAGCTATTGATGACGGTAAGCTGCTTCAGTACATTTTCCATCCATTTCTCAAATATGAATTCACCGGGCGAAGCCAGTTCGCCGGTAAACACATACGAATCGGAATGCAGGTGGAGGAACTGGTCGATGGAAATATTGAAATGGGTGGCGAGCTTCTGCATTTCATCGAGGCTGATCTGCTTTTCGCCCCGGATGCGCCGGTAAGCACTGTCGTTGCTGATTTCCAGCAGTCCGGCCACTTCATCCACCAGGGAGATATGACCGGGCAATATGGACTTAATGTGCTGGAAAAATGCCGTCTGTGAGTCCCCTGCTTCCATGCCTGAATTGTTTGTAATAAATGCAAATAGCCCCCTAATTTATCTCATCTGGTGCCAAACTGCAAGAAACAGGTTGCATTTTTTGCAAATACCACCGTCAGCAGCCCCGGCAGGGTAACAATATGCAGTGTATACGGATTCAGTAGTAATCCCTGCATTTATTAATTATGAAAGGGATCATCCGCTATATAGCTTTATACAACCGATCCATTCAACCGCTAAATACAAAACCATGAAACAGTTAATTCCTTCCGTGCTGCTCTTACTCGCTTCAATGGGAGCCCATGCACAGCAAACACCTGTCAATTATTTTTTTGTAAAAAATGAAGCCGCCCGTTTTTATTCATCCGGTAACCCCGTAGTAAATGAAGAGCTGATGCGAAAAAGCCGTAACCAGCGAACAGCCGGTTGGTGTTTTGTTGGGGCCGGTGCGGTAGGGCTGGTGGTGGGACTTGCCTCTTTTCCAAAAGATGGAGACATCCTGTTCCCCAGCGCCGAAGAAGAAACAAAGGCCGACCGGGCCACCACCATCACCGTAATCGGTTCGGCATTGATGCTTGGCAGTATCCCTTTCTTTGTGCTCTCGAACGTAAATAAAAGAAAAGCCCGTATAAGCGTAAGCAGCCAAAGTACCGGCCTCGGTATTCCGCCCGGGGTAAGCAAATATGTAACGGGTGTAAGCCTTATTATCCCGGTAGGAAAATAAATACCGGCATTTTCAATCATTAAACCTTCCTTTACTAAAACTTCATCTCATGAAAAAAATCATCTTCACGCTCGCAACATTTTTTACCTGCTGCACAGTTGCTTCTGCCCAGCAGGCAACGCTGGCCGGCGCTGTAAACAGCAAACTTGATAACAACAGCATCCGCTTCGGCACTAATGGACAACGATTCAGTCTACCGGCGCCGGACGATGACAGGGGTTATGATTTTTACAAAAAGAGAGCAAGAACACAACGAATCATCGGCCTGTCGTTACTGGGTGTGGGACTTATCAGCGGGGGGATCGGCCTCCTTGAAGCCACCAAAGAAGTGGACTACACAGATTATGCTGCATCCGACAGGGCCGACAGGGCAGCCGTTACCGCATTTGTGATCAGCGGGGTTACGGGCATCGCCAGCATTCCATTCATGGTACTGGCTCACGCCAGCAATCACAAAGCAAAGGTGATGCTGAAGAGCCAGAAGACGGGTTTGGGAGTTCCTGCCAATGTAAGTAAAGATTATGCAGCCCTTAGTATTACCGTCCCCATCGGCAAATGATATCTGGAATATAAAGGCCCATGTGATGAAAAAAAATATATCCATACAGGCTGCAGTCTTTTTTATTGGCTGCAGCCTGGCCGGTTATCAAGCAATGACACAACCTTACCTGGATGTGGTGAACGGCAAATATTCAAACAGCCCTTCTGCGGGAATGCTTAACCAGGATAAGAACGATGTGAAGCTTCAGTATTCCGGTGTGCATACCAATATTCCTGTTCAGTTCCGTAATAAAAAAGACGCCCTCATCTTCAGCCCCTATTATGAAAAATGGTGGGTACAGGTAAGTACTGGAAATGTACAAGGCTATAGCGGCATTGGCTTACCGGTGTCATTCATTAAAACGCTCCCAAGTTCAAAATGGGGCTTCCTGCTGAACGGCATTCTGCGGATGAACGACAGTACCATCAGCAAAAAAAACAACGTGCAGGCTGGTGGTGCATTGGTAGTAACTTATAAAAATGAAAAAACGCTGACGTGGAAACTGGGCTTGTATATGAATAATGAGTTGTTCGGGCTATTTGTGATGCCGCTGGCCGGTATCGACTGGCGGATCAATGCAACGAACAATCTTTTTGGCATTTTGCCCGGAAACCTAACCTACGAACATAAAGTAAACAGGCATTTTTATTACGGGGCCTGCTTCCGGGCCATCACCAATTCATATGGAAAAGCAGGAGGCTATTGGCGTATTGATGAGAACCAACTGGGGTTTTATGCAGATGCTTATTTAACCAATCACCTTGTATTAAATGCAGAAGCAGGTCAATCACTGATCCGTAAAATGCGGAATGGCGTGAAAAATACAGTAAAGACCGATCTGCGGGTGAATGATGGAGTTTATTTCAGGCTATCGCTGGCATACCGGGTACGGTTTACCCAATAGGGTTTATGTACGCTGCCTGGACGCTTCATATAAAATGATGCCGGAGGCAACGGACACATTCAATGAATCAAAATCACCCGTCATTGGTATCCGGAACTGTTCATCGCATATCTTCAGCAAAGCCGGGTAGATGCCTTTCTCTTCGCCGCCCATTACAATGGCGCAGGGTTCTCTCATATCCAGTTCGGCTAGTTGTTTCGGCGCTTTCATTTCGCTGGCAAATACTTTTATGCCGTTCATGTGCAGGTCGTCCACGGCTTTCATCAGGCTGTTCACCCGGCATACGGCTATCTTTTCCAGGGCGCCGGCGGAGGTCAGCAATGCATCTTCATTCAACGCTCCTACACCTTTATCGGGAATAATAATGGCGTGCACGCCGAAACAATAAGCACTACGGGCAATGCCGCCGATATTGCGTATGTCGGTGATGCCGTCCAGTATCAGCAGCAGGGGTGCTTCTCCCCTGTCTACTACCAGCGAAATGACATCCTGGAGGTCCTGGTACTGAATTTTTGAAATAAGCGCCACGCAGCCTTCGTGGTTGAATACATTGAAACTGTTCAGTTTTTCAACGGGCACTTTGTTAATGGGTGTAAGGGTGCGCTCGGCCCAGCTCTTCAGTTCATCCACGGTTTCGCCGTGTACGTTGCTCTGCAGGTAAATACGTTCGAGCTGTTTACCCGTTTGCATGGCTTCAAGTACCGCCCTGCGGCCCACCACAAGGGAGCTTTTCTTAGGCCGGTGCTGTTGTTGTCGGAAATTTTTCACGTTTCAAATGTAGCGTTAAATCAAATAAAAAACCCTCCCGGATCCGGGAGGGT
>DMRT01000002.1 GCA_003455235.1 Chitinophagaceae bacterium | reverse complement strand
ATTGAACTGATGGAAGCGCCGGCCAGTAAAATATCGGTGCGTACTTCGTATAATTTATCAGGCATGAGTTTTTCGCCCAAAGAGATTTTCACCGAGATCAGTAAACAGGTACCTGGTTTTACCATCAGTTATAAACCCGATTACCGGCAACCCATTGCCGACAGCTGGCCGCAAAGTATTGATGATTCGGTGGCAAGAAGAGACTGGGGCTGGAAAGAAGAGTATAACCTGGAACAGATGACGAAGGACATGCTGGAGAACCTGCTGGCGTAACGAATATTGAACAAGGAATGCTGAATTAAGATCGGAGTGTCATACTTCAGCATTCAAAATTCCTTGTTCCTTGTTCAACATTCAGATGAGCTTATGCTCATACGCATACTTCACCAGCCCGATTACGCTGGCGGTATTTGTTTTCCGGAAAATATTTTTGCGATGGGTTTCCACGGTGCGTTCGCTTAAAAACAGTTGTTCGGCGATCTGTTTATTGCTCAGTTCCTTTTCAATGAGGCGGATGATCTCAATTTCCCGGGCCGTAAGGTTTACTTCTTCGTTTTCTTTTTTCCGGTCGCTGGCCCTGGTCATTTCTTCCAGGACCTCCTCGCTGAAGTAGATGCCGCCGCCGGATATTTTTTCCAGCGCTTTCAATAATTCTTTCTTACCGATATTCTTCAGTACATACCCCGAGATATCTGCATCCTCGATCATCTGGTTTACGAGGTCGCCCTGCCCGCTCATAGACAGTGCCAGTATTTTTATTCCGGGAAATTGTTTGTGGACTGCCTTTGCCAGTTCGGCGCCGTTCATGCCGGGCATCATCACGTCGGTAAGCAGGATGTCAATATTTTTTTTGCTGATAAGGGTGGTCATCTCCAGGGGCTGGGTGCATTCGATCACCACTTCAAACCGGTCGTGCCCCTGAAGCAGTGATTTCAATCCATCGATCACAATCTGGTGATCATCTACAATTCCTAATTTAACCTTCGAGTTTTTCATATGCTTGGCTCAACTCCTTTTGCGTGTGCTAAATGTAGCGAAATCTTTTTAATGGCCGGCTGGTATATGAATAGCCACCAGGGTTCCTTTGCCGGGTGAACTGTCGAAGTCAACGGTCCCTTTCAGGAATTCCACCCGGGAACGTATGTTCTTTAGCCCGATGCCTTCCGGTTGTTCCCTGCCGGCCGTATCAAATCCACGCCCGTTGTCTTCCACGGTTGCCGAAATGCCATCTGTATCCCGGATGAGGGAAATGTCGAGGTTGCTGGCGCCGGAATGTTTGATCACGTTGTTCACGCATTCCTGTATCACCCGGTACAGCACGGTTTCGGTATTGCTGTCGAGCCGTTCATTCAATCCCTCGGTGTGCAGGTTGATCTTGATGATGCGGTTATCGATGCGGTCAATAAATTCCCGTACGGCACTGGCGAGCCCGCTCTTGAGCAGTGCATTGGGCATCATCTGGTGGCTTACGCTGCGGATCTCTTTGCAGCTCTCATCCACCAGGGCAATCAGTTTATCAAAATAATTTTTTTGTGTTTCATCCCTGAAGCTGATTTCATTTTCAAAGGCGGATAAATTCATTTTGGTGGCGCTCATCATTTGTCCAACACCGTCGTGCAGGTCGGCGGCAATGCGGCGGCGTTCGTTTTCTTCGGCATTGATTACGGCCTTGGCGGCAATGTCCTGTTGTTTCATTACTTCATCCTGCAGAACCATTTTATTCTGCAGCTGCCGCTTGCGGTAGAAGGTGTACCCGAATAACACCAGCAGGGCAGAGGCCAGGGAAATGCCAGCCAGCAGGTAGTTCTTCCGGCTGATCTCTGTTTGCTGCAGCCGGAGTTGCTGTTCTCTTTTTTCAGCCTGGTATTTGGCATTCAGCTGTTCAATTTGTTTCATTTTTTCGCCGGTGTAGATCGAGTCTTTTAACCCGGTCTGCTTTTTATAATATTCCAGCGAGAGGGCATAGTCTCCTTTTTTCTCTGCAATGGCGGCCAGTTCCTTGTAATTACTCAGCATCAGGTCCATGAATTTCATGTCGGTAGCAATCGCATTGCTGAGGTTGTATTGTTCAATGGCTTTATCCAGGTTGTTTTGTTCCTTGTACATGAAGCCAAGGTCGCCATGGCTTAATGCGATCGAGAAACTGTCCTTCAGCAGTTTCCGGAGTTCCAGCGAGCGGAGCAGGTTATCCTCGGCTTCTGTAAAATTTTTCTGCAACGTGGCGGCTCCGCCGATGAAATTCAGGCTGTAGGCAATGCCAACGGTGTCGTTCATCTTTTGCCGGATAGCAAGAGACCGTTTGTAGCGGCTGATGGCTTCATCATACTCCTGCTTGTATTCAAACACCACGCCCGATTCGTTAAGAATGGTGGCCATCCCGTTCTCATCATTCAGTTTTTTGTAGATGTCAAATGCTTCATCATACATCTGTAAAGCCCGGCTCAGGTCTTTGGTCTTCCGGTACAGTTTACCCAGGTCATTCAGTACCAGGGCCAGTTTGGGCCGGTCGCCGCTACGGCGCAAAATGCCAAGTGCTTTGTAATAATATATAGCGGCGCTGTCGTAATCACCCTTGAAATAATACGCCCGCCCGATGGCATTCTGAAACCCGCCGTAGGAACTGCTGTCGTTCATCTTAATGGCAAGACCGGCGCCATTCTGCGAGGCGGCAAGACAGGCATCAAAGTCTTTGAACAGCAGTTTTTCCTCCAGTAAAAAATAGGCTTTGATCTTTTCAGCATCGCTGCTGTTGGCGATCACAAAATTCAGGCTGTCGAACACATACTGCTGGGCATGCGGGCAGTAATAAGATGCTGAAAAAACAAGCAGGAAAAAAAATGTCCGGAGGCGTTGCATGTGATGAAAGTTAATGGATGCCCAGTACCTGCTGCATGGTAAAGATTCCTTTCTTATCCCGGACAAATTCAGCGGCCAGTACGGCACCCAGTGCAAAACCCTGGCGGCTGTGGGCGGTGTGAATGATCTCGATGTCATCCACGGCTGAATGGTATTTCACGGAATGTGTTCCCGGGGCGGGGTCTTCCCGTTTGCTGGTGATCACCAGGTCTTCCGGTTTCGTGGAAGCATCATTCACCCATTGTTTCTTCCGGGTGAGTTCCTGCATCACCTGTTCGGCCAGGGTGATGGCGGTTCCGCTGGGCGCATCTTTTTTTTGTGTATGGTGTATCTCTTCCATGTGTACATCATATTCTTTGTGCGGCTTCATCAGCTGCGCCAGTTTTTTATTGAGTTCAAAAAAGATGTTTACGCCCACACTGAAATTGCTGGCGTATAAAAAACTGCCGTTCAGCTGCCGGCACAAACCGTCCACTTCATCCCGCTGTTCAAGCCAGCCAGTGCTGCCGCTTACCACGGGGATACCGGCGCTGAGGCATTTCAATATATTTTCCCGGGCGCTGTGCGGACCGGTGAATTCGATGGCCACATCGCATTGCTGAAGATTTTCTTTTGTAAAGGAAGAAACGGTGTCGATGTCTATTTTGAGGGGAATGGTATGGCCTCTTTGCAGGGCCACTTCTTCAATGGCTTTTCCCATTTTGCCATAACCAATTAGTGCAATGTTCATATTTTAAAATTTAACAAGAGCTTTTCTCACCACATATACCTATGCAAAGAACAGGTTTCAGGCTATGTGTTACTATGTTTCTATATGCCTATGTG
>DMRT01000230.1 GCA_003455235.1 Chitinophagaceae bacterium | reverse complement strand
CCACCAGGTCAATCTGTATGGTAAGATAAATGGCCGCCTGCGGCGCAATGGCATCCACCGTAAATCCTTCTTCTTTCAATTGCATCAGCCCCTTGTAAATGCGGCGCAGCCTTTCCTCAATCTCAGACTTAAAATGAACCAGGTATTTTTTTATTGCCTCTTCTTTCACCAGGAATTTGGCCACGGCTTTTTGTTCAGCCATTGGCGCCCAGGCTCCCATGTGTGAAAGAATGGATTTCATTTTCGCAATTACAGACGAAGGCCCGGTTGCCCAACCCACCCGTACTCCGGTGGCGGCAAACACCTTGCTGATGGCATCCACACAGATGGTGTACGCTTTCATCTCGGGTCTTAATGCAACGGGATGATAATGTTTAATGTCTCCATAGGTAAGTGTCCAGTACATCTGGTCGAAGAAAAGGTACAGTTTTTTTTCTCCTTCGCCGCGGCGTTTATTTTCTTCCAGAACCAGGTCGCAGATCTTTTCAAGTTCCGTTTTGCTGAGGGTGGTTCCGGTTGGGTTTTGCGGCGTGCAAATGGCCAGCAATGCAGCACCCTTAACGTGCGGGGCAATGTCTGCAGCCCGGGGCATAAAGTTATTTTCCGGCGTAGCGGTTATCATCACATGCTGGGCATTACAAAGATGAACGTAGTGATTGTTGTTCCAGCTGGGAACAGCATAAATCACCTTATCCCCGGCATCCACCGTTGTGCGGTATAAAGAATAGATCAGCGGCCTTCCGCCACTGGCGATCAGGATCTCGTGTGCATTGTAGTCGACACCCTGCCATGTTTTTATAAAAGAAGAAACGGCATCCCGGAGATCGAGGTTCCCTTCTGCCGGCGGGTATGTAGTATGTTTTTCCTGGTAAGCTTTGATAATCTCTTCCTCCAGCTCCGAAGGAATGGGAAAGATGGAAGAATCAAAATCACCAATGGTATAATTATATATGAATTCACCCTGGCGTTTTCGTTCCTTGATCTCGTTTCCCAGTTTCACAATTTCCGACCCGATGAGGGTCTCTGCCAGTGTGCTTAGTTTGGTATTGCTCATAAGTTTGGTGCCTGTTTGTACAGCCGGGATGGCTACGGGCAAAAGTAATCCCTTGTACAGGGAAAACAAAAACCCGGCAGGTCTTATTTCCCACCGGGTTTGAACCAAAACGGTCAATTGCTTTTATTCGATGGGTTTATACTCTTTAAACAGGTTCAGTTTTGTGCCCTCCACCTGCTGGCGGTAATCTTTCCATTTGCTGTTGTAAAAGCTGTTGATCTTATCAATGGCTTCTTTCACGGCCTTCTCTGCATTTACCACGAGGGCTTCCACCTGTGGCCCGGGCTCCACCATTTTACTGCCGATGGACTGCTGGGCCGTTTGCAGCGCCGTCATTACCGTAATTTCAAACGGACTCCGGGAAATACCCTGGCGATCGCTTGTTTTACCATTGATGAACTCCCGGATAGCCTTTATCTCATCCTGCATTTTGGTGGTGGATTTACGCAGCGAATCGGCATCTTTCCCTTCCACACCCTTTGCCTGCGTCTGAATCTTGGTCAGCAGTTCTTCGCTTTCGGAAAGCTGGTCCATCCCGGTAACCAGTTTGTCAGAAGACTTTCTTAATCGGTCATACATTCTCCGTTGTGCCAGCTTGGTTACATTCCGGTTACCGATACGCGGATCATCATATATATTAATGAAGGCAGAGTCGGAGGTTCCTGCATACGTCATCATGATCTTATACGTTCCGGGCAGCACCTGCAATCCTCCCGGTTCGGCAGCACCCGGCTGCGGCTTGGGCGACCCGGGCTGCCGGTATCCTTTTTCTTCCATACCCCAGTACATTTTATTGAAACCGGAATCAACAGCCCATCGCAGCGAACGCACCTGTTCATTGGATGAATTGTATATTCTTACTGTGACCGAATCGGTTCTTCTTCCGCCACCACCACCGCCTCCGTCGCGGCCCCTGCGTCCTCCGCCCGGTTGCTGTGCAGGAGGTGCAGCCGGTTGTGTTGCAGGAGTTGCCGGTTGTTGTTTTGCGGCAGTATCTTGTTTGGGTTTGTTAATAAAAAAGGAAACCGCGGCGCCTCTTCGGCGGTTATCAGCTTCATATAAGCCATAGGTACTCCAATCATATCCGTTTGCCGGGCGGTATTGTACCTGGTATGCATCGGGCGCCGAAAGAATGGTTACCGCCCTGGTAAACCCGCCGCCTTTATTTGCCGCCGCTTTTCTTAAAGAACGGATATCATCCAGTATCCATAATGCCCGGCCAAATGTGGCGATTGCCAGGTCGGCTTCCCGTTCCTGTATAGCAAGATCAAAAGTGGAAACAGACGGGTAACCGTTTTTGAATTGTTCAAACGAAGCGCCGTTGTCAAAACTGATCCATAAACCGTTTTCCGTTCCAACAAAAATAAGGTTAGGTTCTGCCGGGTCCTGCAGGACACAAAGGGCATAGCCCTTCACTTTATTTTCATCCACCATCCTTGTCCATGTCTTTCCGTAATCGGTGGTGCGGAAAATGTAGGGTTTCATATCGCCGCGGCGGTAATCATTGGCTACCACAAAGGCTTCGCCTGCATTGTGTGCCGATGCTTTTATCTGCGGTATCCAGCAACCAGAGGCTAAGCCGGGAATCTTGCCACGAAAACTTGTCCATGTCTTTCCGCCGTCTCTTGTCAACTGTACAACACCATCATCAGTACCGGCCCATAACAACCCGGGCTCTTTCCGGGATGGTTCAAGGGTAAGGATGGTGCAGTGTGTTTCGGCACCGGTGATGTCCATCGTTAAGCCTCCGGTGTTCTGGTAAGCGGCAATCTTTACCGAATCATTCGTGGTAAGGTCGGGAGAAATGATTTCCCAGCTAACCCCCTTATCGGTGCTTTTATGAACAAACTGGCTGCCGAAGTAAATGGTTTTTTTATCAAAAGGATCCTGCGCCAGCGCCGAGTTCCAGTTGAAACGTAATTTAACAGAAGGATCAAGCGCCTGCGGCCTGATGAACCAGTTTTCTCCGGTTTTCCAGTTTCTTCTACCAATAGAACCACCCTGGCTCTGACTATATACCCATCCGGCATCTTCAGCATCGGGCATTACATCAAATCCATCACCGCCACCCACGTTGTTCCAGTAATAATTTCTTATGCCTCCATTGATCCACGTATAGGCGGGGCCATGCCAGGTACCATTGTCCTGCATGCCGCCCATGATGTTGTACGGAAGTTCATTGTCTACATTCACGTGATAGAATTGACCGGCCGGTATCTTATCATCAAAAACCCAGTTTTTACCACGGTCGTGTGTGATGCCGATGCCGCCGTCATTTCCTTCGATCATAAAATTGGGATCCTTGGGGCTGATCCACCAGGCATGGTGATCGGGGTGTATACCCGAGTAAGGGATCAGGGTGCTGAATGTTTTACCACCATCTTCACTCACTTCCACCTGGTCGTGTATATTATATATGCGGTTTTCGTTTTTGGTGTCTACCCGAATGTCCTGGAAATAAAACGGGCGGTTGGTCACCCATCTTGCATCGCTGTTCACCAGCTCCCACTTCATTCCGCCGTCATCACTTTTGTATAAACCGTTTTTGGTGGCTTCCACCATAGCGTATACCCGCCTGGGTTCATTGCTGGCAAAAGCCAGGCCCACTCTTCCGTAATTGCCATCAGGGAGTCCTTCTTCTTTTCCCAGCTTTTTCCAGTTCTTTCCACCATCTATGGTAATGTATAATCCACCGGCGGCGCCCCCGCTTTTAAAATCCCAGGGTGTGCGGCGGTGCTGCCACATGCAGGCGATCAGCTTATTGGGGTTGGAAGGGTCCATCACCAGCTCGGCACAGCCCGAGCTGTCGGAAGTATATAAGATCTTCGACCAGGTTTCTCCGCCATCGGTTGTTTTATAAACCCCCCGTTCGGGATGCGAAGAAAACGGGTTGCCGATGGCAGCCGCATAAACCGTATTTGGATTTACCGGGTCGATGAGAATACGGTGGATGTTCTTTGTTTTTTCCAGGCCCATCAGCTTCCAGGTTTTACCGGCGTCCATGCTTTTAAAAATTCCTTCACCCAGGTTGAGGGAGTTTCTTGGATTGCCTTCTCCGGTTCCCACCCAAACAATGTTTGGATTTGATTGCTGAATGGCAACCGAACCGATATTCTGTGTGGACTGGTCATCAAACACAGCAGTCCATGAGTTGCCACTGTTCTCTGTTTTCCATACGCCCCCCGAGGCGGCGCCCAGGTAAATGATATTGGGATTATCCACCACCACATCTATGGAAGTGATGCGGCCGCTCATGCCGGCAGGGCCGATGTTGCGGGGCTTTAAATTTTTAAATTGGGCGAGGGAGATCTTTTGTGCAATGGATGTTCCGGAAAGACAAGCAAGGGCCATCAGCGCCACAGTCAGTTTTTTCATTGTTGGTATAATTGAACAATGAAATTGCAAAAAAATCAGCGGAGCGGCAAAAGAAATGTACGGGCGGTTTACCGGCCTATTTTTTTGTGCGGGCTTTTTCTTCCAGGCCTTTTGCCTTTTCAAAATCAAGGATCACCGAATTGATGCAGTAACGCAAACCGGTGGGTGGCGGACCGTCTTCAAACACATGACCCAGGTGTGCCCTGCAGCGGCCGCACATTACTTCGGTGCGCTTCATACCATAACTGTTGTCGGGTGCATAAATAATACTTCCCTTGCTGATGGGTTCAAAAAAACTGGGCCAGCCACAACTGCTTTCAAACTTACCGTTGCTGTTAAACAGGGGGTTGCCGCAGGCCGCACAGTAATACGTGCCCACGTCTTTATGATCCCAGTATTTGCCGGTGAAAGCCCTTTCGGTTCCTTTTTCCCGGGCAATATGATATACATCAGATGGCAAAGCCTTTTTCCATTGCTCATCGCTTATGTCCACCTTGCCCGAGTCGGTATTGGAATAAACGGGGTTGTTGCTTTTGCTGCTGTCCATGATTGCGTTGTTTTGTTTTACTGAAGTGGATCCTGCCGGCTTAGGCGGATGCTCTGAACACCCGGCTAAAACCGCCGTAAACAATAATATGATATAGATGCAGGACCTCATGATTGTTCAACAAATTTCGTGATTAATGGTTCTCTATCTACGAAAAACCGGCTTTTTAAGATTTTCAACAGATAAAGCACCTTGTTAAAGAATAATTAAAGTACGATTATTATATTTGCTATCTTCATACCGATAGCAACCAATATGTTTAACCTGATATTATTTGGCCCTCCGGGCAGCGGCAAAGGAACGCAAAGCGAAAAACTGATCGCAAAGTATGGATTGAAGCACCTGAGTACGGGCGACCTGCTGCGCAGCGAAATCAGGGAGCAAACGCCACTTGGTAAAGAAGCCCAGAATTTCATGGACAAAGGTCAGCTGGTGCCCGACGAAGTGGTAATCGGCATGATCAGCTCTGCCCTGGATAATAACCCCAACGCAAAAGGATTCCTGTTCGATGGTTTTCCCCGTACCGCCGCCCAGGCCGAGGCGCTGGATAAGCTGCTGGAATTAAAGGAAGCCCCCATTGCCGTAATGCTTGCCCTGGAAGTAAGCGAAGAGGAGCTCATCAAACGATTATTGAAAAGAGGAGAAACAAGCGGCCGCAGCGACGATACCAATGAAAGCGTGATCCGGGCCCGCATTACCGAGTACCACAACAAAACAGCAGTGGTGGCCGACTACTATAAACAATTTGATAAAGTGGAGATGGTAAAGGGCGAAGGAACCATCGACGAAATTTTCAACAGGCTTTGTACCGAGATTGATAAACGGGCCTGATCATCCAAACAATACCATACAGGAGCATCCGCCAGCGGGTGCTTTTTTTGCTTTACATTGTGCGGCAAAAAAGCATGGATACAGAAAAACTCAATTTCATCCGCAATGAATTTGTGCCGAAAGTGAAAACACTGCCGGGCGGCGCAACGGGTAAATGGGGAAAGATGAATGCCCAGCAGATGACCGAACACGTAACCACCTTCTTTAACGTATCCACCGAAAAAATAAAATTTCCCCTGTCGGTTCCGGAAGAACATTTACCCAAATACCGGGAGTTCCTGTTCAGCGACAAACAGTTCAGGGAAAACACCAAGGCACCCGGCAACGTGATCGGCGAAGAGCCGCTGCCGCTCCGCTACGAAAATATGGAACAGGCGGTGAATAAACTGGCTGCTTCGATCAGAAACTTTGAAACATATTTTAATACCAACCCCGGTAAAACAACCACACACCCGGTATTCGGTCCGCTGAATTTTGAAGAGTGGGTGCTGCTGCATTACAAACACGTAACACATCATCTTCGCCAATTTGGCTTGCTGTAAATAATTTAAAGAAGAGGCGCAGAGCCTCTTTTGTTTTTCAGCTACCTTAGCAGGGAAAATAACGATTGAATGAAACTTGAAAATTATGTGGCCGGGAAATGGATCACCGGGGATGGAGACGGGCAGTTATTGTACAATGCCGTGACCGGGGAGCCGGTAGCAGCAGCCTCTACAAAGGGGCTTGATTTTAAGCAGCTTCTTGAATACGGAAGAACAGTGGGAAATCCTGCCCTGCGTAAAATGACCTTCCATGAACGGGGCAATATGCTGAAAGCCCTGGCGCTTCATCTAAGAAACCACCTCGATACATTTTATAGAATCTCTTATCAAACCGGCGCCACCAAAGCCGACAGCTGGGTGGATATAGAAGGTGGCATCGGCAACCTGTTTGCCAACGCATCCCTTCGCCGTAAATTTCCCAACGAACGTTTTTGCGTGGATGGAGACAGTCATAACCTCGGCAAGAACAATACCTTCATGGGCACCCATATCCTGGTGCCGAAGGAAGGCGTTGCGGTTCACATCAACGCCTTCAACTTCCCGGTATGGGGTATGCTGGAAAAAATTGCCGTGAACCTGCTCGCCGGCATGCCGGCTGTGGTAAAGCCCGCAACCGTTACGAGTTATTTGACCGAAGCTGTGGTGAAAGAGATCATCAATTCGAAAATTTTACCCGAAGGCGCATTACAACTCGTCTGCGGAAGCGCCGGTGATATACTGGATCACGTAATATCGCAGGATGTGGTTACGTTCACCGGTTCGGCATCAACCGGGCTGATGCTGAAATCAAACCCGCATATTTTACGGGAGAATGTTCCGTTCAATATGGAAGCGGATTCATTAAACTGCATTGTGCTGGGCGAAGATGTTACTCCGGACAAACCCGAGTGGGACATTTTTGTAAAAGAAGTACGGAAAGAAATGACATTGAAAGCCGGCCAGCGCTGTACCGGTATCCGCCGCATATTTGTTCCGGAAAATAAAATAGAAGACCTGTGGAGAGCCATCTCTGCCTCCCTTTCACAAACCACCATCGGCAACCCGCTGAATGAAAAAGTAAGAATGGGTTCGCTGGCCGGGCAAACACAACGCAATGAAGTAAAAGACCAGGTGCAGAAATTGCTGGCTTCCTCACAAATCATTTACGGATCACTGGACAGCGTGAATGTGGTGGATGCTGACCCGGGAAAAGGCGCATTCATGTCGCCGCTACTATTAATGAACGACAAACCGTTTCAATCAAAAGAAGTTCATGAAGTGGAAGCATTTGGCCCGGTGAGTACCATTATGCCGTATAAAACCACCGAGGAGGCGGTTGCGCTCAGCAAACTCGGTAAAGGAAGCCTTTGTTCAACCATTGTTACGGCTGATTATAAAACAGCGCAGCATTATGTAATCGGGGCTGCCACCCACCACGGAAGAATACTGGTATTGAACAGCGAATGTGCTAAAGAAAGCACGGGCCACGGATCGCCATTGCCACTGCTTGTTCATGGCGGGCCCGGAAGAGCCGGTGGCGGAGAAGAAATGGGTGGACTGCGGGGCGTAAAGCATTACCTGCAAAGAACAGCATTGCAGGGTTCGCCCACCGCCATCACGGCCATTACCCAGGTGTACCAGCAATACGCTGCCGGAAAAGAGCCCGGCAAGCATCCGTTTAAAAAATATTTTGAAGAACTGCAGATCGGAGATCAGATCGTGACTGAAAAAAGAACGATCACTTCTGAAGACATTGACCGCTTTGCCGATATCAGCGGCGATCATTTTTATGCGCATATAAAAACCACCGATTTTTCCGGAACCATGTTTGAACAGCAGGTGGCACATGGGTATTTTATCATGAGCCTGGCAGCCGGACTGTTTGTGGATAGCTATGAAAAAAACCCCGTACTGCTGAACTACGGCATCGACGAGCTCCGCTTCACCAAACCGGTTTATCCAGGCGCTGAAATCCATATCCGTTTTACCTGTAAAGAAAAATTACTGAATGATAAACGGGTGATTGAAAAGCCGGAAGACTTTAAACGCGGCGACGATATCGATAAAGGCATTGTAAAATGGCTGGTGGAAATGATTGATGATACCAACGAGATCACAGGAGTGGCCACTATTTTAACCATGGTTCAGCACAAGCCATAATATCTGTGATTATTTATTTCACCAGTTTTTTCAGCTTCTCTATCTGTTTCTGTTGCTCTTTGATGCTTTCAATGAGCACCGGAATTAGTCCCATATAATTTACACTCAGCTCTCCGCGTTCATTTTCTTTCACCAGTTCGGGGAATACGTTTTTAACCTCCTGGGCTAAAACACCAACTTGGAGATCCGGGTCTCGGCTTTTGTCTTTCCAGCGATACGTATACCCGTTCAGCTGGAGGATGGCCGCCAGTCCGTCGTTAATGGGTTGTATATCTTCTTTAAGCCGGGCGTCGCTGTTTTGTGTAAGCGTGCCTGCCAGGGTAGCGTTGCCATTTCCTTTAATACGAAACAGCTCATTGGAAGTAGTGGAATTAACCCCGGCAAAGAACACGTGATCGGCGGCGGTGGCATCCACCTGGTAACGCAATGTTCCGCCATTGATACCGAAACCGTAATATTGGTGATCGTTGTTGTTGCCGTCGTACAAAACAATTTTCCGGTTTACAATACTGTTTGATAATTGTATAAGTGCATTGGGAGAAGAAGTGCCGATGCCTACATACCCATTTCCGTTGATTGTCATTTTTTCAGCCAGGGCCCCCGCAGATGAACGGGTATAAAAAGCGAGCCTTGCAGCATTACCCGTTTCAAACAGATCGCCGATATAACCGGTGCGTTGTTCGCCCGACAACCCGGTTGCCGCCCAGGTGAGCCCGCCCAGCGAACCGGATGAACCCGCGGAAGAAAGCATTAAATGCGATTGGATATTAGCTCCCGCCGCCGTATTCTTTATCTCCAGTATTTTGTTGATGCCCCCGTGTCCGTAACCGGAGGGGGTATTGGTGTTGATGCCTACATTACCAGTGCTTATATTATACAGATCATTTCCGTTAAGCGCCCAATAAGAGGCGGGGGGATCCTGCCACGAAAAACTTCCGGCCCCCATGGTCAGCACCTGGCCAATGACATTGGTTGAAGGAAGTGCACTCATTACACCATTGATATTTGCGGTTACAAGACTCGGCGCAAAAAAATTCGCCAGGGAAGATACCCGTAGGTTTCCCACCAAATGAAGCGCTTCCTGGGGGTCCGTGGTGCCGATTCCTACATAACCTGTGACTGGTTTAATGGTTAACCGGTTTATATTTTCGGTGCGCAAATAAAGATTTCCAACGCTGCCATATGTAGTTGCTACCATATCAAAACCCTCCATGCCGATATAACCCATCTCCAGGAATCCGTTATTATCATTGAATGAAATACCGGGCTTTGAAACCCCCGCGGCATAGTCTGTTTGAATATTCAGCACAGCGGGGGTAATGGGGTTCTGGGGCACATGCCCGATGTTGAGGATGCCGTTCTGCATCATCATGGTGGGCCGGTTTAAATTATGCACCGGGTCTTCACCCACACCGAAATAAATAGCCCGGTTAGCACTGTTTGCATTATTTCCATCGGCATAGTTCCATAAATAGCTTTTCCATTGCGGAGAACTGTTGTCCCGGTTCAGGCCAAAGAAAAAACCGGTCTCCAGGTTACTGCCGTCCTGGTTCGGGTATGTGATGCGCACACCGTTCTTGTCGGTGGTATTTGTATTGGCCGGGGCAAACTGCGAGAGCGAATGTATATCCAGTGCATACTTTGGATTTTTCTGGTAAATACCCTGCCCCCAGCCGGTGATGTTAAAGGCGGGAATTACGAAGGCGTTGTTATACACATCCAGCCCAAACCGGATGGCTCCGTTGATATTGTTTTCATGATTCCATATAAGTGATTCGGTAACCAATGTTGGATCGTGGCCGATCACTAAACCTTTGTCAATATTACTGGTACTGGGATTGAAGGCGGATTTTGCGATAAGCCGAAAACCCCGTATCGACGTGGTGTTAGATATCTCAGATGTACGGAGGTCCAACGAATATTCCGGATCACGGTTATATAAGCCGATTCGTCCACCTGTTGCAAATTGTTTCAGCCGCAGCAACTCATTACCGCCCGCTACAAAAGAAACATCCTGCTGATCGGGTGTTCCTATGTACATGTCTCCCGTGTTAATGCCGGCATTGTTGGAGGCTGCCGGCGGTGTTGTGCCAACATTGCCGTAAAGACTCCAGTAACTGGAATCGCTTTTTGATCTGGCTGTAATCCAGTTCCATTTACTGTATTGATAATAATAAAATCCCACACTGTCGGGCCCGGTCTGGTAGATCAGCAACCCCGCCGCCGGAGAGGCAATGGCATCCCGCTGGGTCTTTGTCAACCTGGGAATGAGCAAACCCCTGGTTGTACTCTTGATATCCAGCATGGCACTGGCATTGGCGGTGCTGCCGTCAGTATTAATGGCAAGCGACTGGGCGTTAACAGAGCAGGAGAGAACTGAAAACAGCAGGAAAAAAAGAAAACGATTCATAAGTCATTATTGAAAGAGGTCATTGAATATTGTTTATGAAAATAGCAGCTCAATACCCGCCTGCTACTTACCGCAAATAGGTGTGATAGCAGAAGGCCTGTTTTTGATCAGTGCCTGTGAAATTAATAAAAGAGGCATATAAAAAAATACCGGATTTCTGGGATAAAAGTTTGAGTAATTTGCATTATCAAGTCACGCAAAATATTGCTTTATGAGCACCGAAACATATGTAAGGTCACATATTGAACACGGCATCAACACCATTGAGTTCTTTCACCCGCAAAGCAACAGCCTGCCGGGCCGGATACTGGAAGAGCTGGCCAAAGAAATTCATTTTGCCGGCACACACGATGATACCAAAGTGATTATTCTGCAGAGCGCCGGTGAAAAAACATTCTGCTCCGGCGCCAGCTTCGATGAACTGGTCTCGATAAAGAACGAATCGGAAGGATTGAAATTCTTCAGCGGCTTTGCCAACGTGATCAACGCCATGCGGCGCTGCCCCAAATTCATCATCGGCCGTATACAGGGCAGGTGTGTGGGTGGCGGGGTTGGACTGGCGAGTGCCGTGGACTACGCCATTGCCACCGATAAGTCGGATGTAAAACTGAGTGAACTGGCAGTAGGCATCGGCCCCTTTGTGGTGGGTCCGGCTGTTGAACGAAAGATCGGCACCTCTGCATTCAATGCGCTGGCCATCGACGCCGGCAACTGGCGCAATGCCGAGTGGGCAAGAAAAAAGGGATTGTTTGCCGAAGTGCACGACAGCATCGAAAGCCTGAACGAAGCGGTGTACCGCCTGGCCGATACACTTGCTCATTCAAATCCGTCTGCCATGGCCGAAATGAAAAAAATATTCTGGAGGGGAACCGAACACTGGGAAGAGCTGCTGAAAGAACGGGCTGCCATCAGCGGGCGGCTGGTGCTGAGTGAGTTCACCCGGAATGCGATCAGCAAATTCAAAGCAAAAGCGAAGTAATTAAAAAGGAGGCGATATCGTCCTCCTTTTTGTTTGTATCGTTACAGATCTTCGTATATATACAACGGATCAATATACGATCCCGGCGCCATCTCCAGCACCGGCTTAATAATTCCGTCTTTCAATCCATATACCCAGCCGTGCAGGAAAGGGCCGTTCATGGTTTGCCAGGAACGCTGAATGATGGACGTTTGTGCCAGGTGGGTTACCTGTTCCACCACATTCAGTTCCACCAGCCGGTCTGTACGCAGCTCTTCATCCCCGATGGCATTGAGTTCGTTCTGGTAAATATGGTATACGTCTTTGATGTTTCTCAGCCACATGTTGAGCACCGGTTTAAAATCAAGATTGCTCATCGCCGCTTTGATGCCCCCGCATCCATAATGCCCGCACACGATCACGTGCCGCACTTTCAGGTGATTCACGGCATAGTCAAGCACACTCAGCAGGTTTACATCGGTATGCACCACCATGTTGGCTATATTACGGTGTACAAAAATTTCACCGGGCCTTGTGCCGGTGATCTTGTCGGCGGGCACACGGCTGTCGCTGCAGCCGATCCACAGGAACTCGGGCGTTTGTATGGAAGAGAGACGTTTAAAGAATTCCGGGTCTTCTTTCACCTGTTCCTGGGCCCAGGCCTTGTTTTCGGATAGCAACTTCTCGTATGACCTCATAATGGATAAACTATTATTTCAGGATTAAATGTACGCTGCGGAAACCGCATTTTAAATCTTCACAGAATGAATTTTTGTATCACGCAGTCCCTTGTGCATCAACTTTTCCAGAAGTGGTTTGTTAGGAGAATGTAAAATTATTTCCCGGGAACGTTACCATGCAGCCATGGGCTTGGTTTACAGGAACCGAAGTAGTAACTTGCGCACTCAAAATGGCCAACCGAAGCAAAATATATAATACCATTCATCTCGGCTCTGCCGTGCTGATGGTATTGCTGCTGATGTGGCTTACAGTAAGCACCCCGTTCGTAATGGCCAGCCAGCAGGAGGTTGCCAAAAGTTCAAAGGCGCCATCCGGGCAGTCGCCACTGAACGCAGGTACCGAAGAAGAAAACGCCAACCCCTTAGGCAACAGCACCGAGGAGAAGGTTCCCAAGAACATCAATTCATTTTCTGAAGAATTTCTGCACGAACTGCAAAAGACAGCTCATTTGTTTTTCATTGAAAAACAATACCACAAAACAGAAAATGCAGGTACCTATACCGCATTCCACGGCGAACTGCTTGTTCCTCCCCCCAACGCAGCCTGATCTTTTCCCACTTGATTAATCAGCTGGCCATATGGCTCCGGCTATTTATTGTCATGCAGGCATCCATGTTTCATTGCATTGCCCCTGCGTAAAAACTCGTTTGATCTATGACTCCTAAAAAGAATCTGTTTGCAAATCTTAAAAGCGATCTGCCCTCGGGGCTCGTTGTTTTCCTGGTGGCCCTGCCGCTTTGCCTGGGCATTGCCCTGGCCAG
>DMRT01000139.1 GCA_003455235.1 Chitinophagaceae bacterium | reverse complement strand
TATTCGCCGAGTTCGTCATCATCTCCTTTGCGTGGACATTTGATCCCCTCCTGCACGTGATCGTGATGCAGGTGATCTGGGCCATCGGCATCAGCATGGTATTGCTCGGACTACTCATTTACCTGCCCTACCGTTTTATCCTGGTGCTTGGAATAATTATAGTATTCGGGCATAACCTGCTCGACATTCCCGAATCGGCGCCGGGATTTAAACCAAATTTCTGGTGGGACCTCTTTCATACCGGCTTCTTTAAAGTGTATACCATTAGCCCCAACCATTTCCTCCTGATGATCTATCCTTTTGTTGCCTGGACGGGGTTGATGCTGCTGGGCTACTGCGCCGGCATATTATTTACCGCAAAATTTTCTTCTGCACAGCGCAGAAAAATATTGTATTACACCGGCTTCGGTCTCATCGCCCTCTTCATCGTGGTTCGTTTCATCAACAGCTACGGCGATCCCTTTCCGTGGAGTCAACAGAAGAACGGGTTGTACACCTTCCTTTCTTTTATGAAAGTGCATAAGTACCCGCCTTCGCTGTTGTATATCTGTATCACCATCGGCCCGGCCCTGGTGCTGCTGGCATTTCTGGAAGACATTAAGAACCGGTTCACCAATATCATGCTGGTGTACGGGCGCACGGCTTTCTTTTATTACATCCTGCATTTTTATTTCATCCACATAACCGCCGCCATCCTGTTTTTCATCAACGGAAAGCATACCATGGCCGAAGCCATTGAATCGATGCGGAAACTCCCCTTCCTGTTTGTATTTCCGGGCGAAGGACTGACGCTGTTGGGTGTTTACGGGATATGGCTGGCACTCATAATAGCGCTGTATCCTTTGTGCAGACGGTACGACCGGTACAAAACAAATCATAAAGAAAAATGGTGGCTGAGATACCTGTAACCATGGACAATAAAAAACAAACAACCCATGCAAAAAGCATTTAACCTGAATCACCGGCGCATTGAATCAATCGACCTGCTGCGGGGCCTGGTAATGATCATCATGGCGCTGGATCATGTACGGGATTATTTTCACGCCGACTCATTCCTGTTCGATCCGCTGGATCTTGGCAAAACAAACGGCGCCATCTTCTTCACCCGGTGGATCACACATTTCTGTGCGCCCGTGTTCATGTTCCTGGCGGGAACCTCTGCTTCCTTCATGGAAAAAAGGAAAACAAAAAAACAATTAGCCAGGTTCCTGTTTACCCGTGGTATATGGCTCATCTTTCTTGAACTGGTTGTGGTAAACTTCGGCTGGAACTTCGACATCCTGTTCACCAATATTTACTTTGTCACCATCTGGGCCCTGGGGGTAAGCATGATTGCGCTGGCTGGTCTTATCTTCTTCCCCATCCCGCTTATATTCACCCTTGGTTTTATATTGATCTTCGGCCATAACCTGCTCGACACAATTCATGTACAGGGGAATTCATTTCCTGCATTTGGGTGGGCATTGCTGCACGAGCAGGCTTTCTTTTCCTGGCAGGGTAAAAATGTGCTGGTGGGCTACCCGCTTTTACCGTGGATCGGTATCATTGCATGGGGGTATTGCTTTGGCTTATTATATGCCACATCTTTTCCCGCTGAAAAAAGAAAGAAATGGCTGCTCGGTATCGGGTTTGGAGCCATTGCTTTATTCATCCTGATCCGTTTCATCAACATCTATGGCGATCCCTCCCCCTGGAGCAGCCAGCGGGATCCTTTTTTCAGCTTGCTTTCCTTCATTAAAGCCACCAAGTACCCACCATCACTTTTATATATTTTGATGACACTCGGGCCGGCTATTCTTTTCCTTGCTTTTACAGAAAATGCAAAAGGCCCTGTGTCCAGGTTCATTTCGGTGTATGGCCGGGTACCCATGTTCTATTACCTGCTGCATATTTACCTGATTCACGTGCTCACGATGATGGCTGCCGCCCTGTTTACCAGTTACAGCTGGAAACTCTGGCTGTTACAGGAGCCGCTATGGTTCACCAAAACATTGAAGGGATACGGCTTTTCATTAGGTGTGGTGTATATGGTGTGGATCGGGATTGTGCTTGCCCTCTACCCGC
This sequence comes from Chitinophagaceae bacterium, assembly GCA_003455235.1. GTDB lineage: Bacteria > Bacteroidota > Bacteroidia > Chitinophagales > Chitinophagaceae > Ferruginibacter. The sequence goes on along the minus strand of DMRT01000139.1, from coordinate 12,821 downwards.
TTTGCAAATGGTACGACCGGTATAAGATGAATCACAAGGAAAAATGGTGGCTCAGTTACCTGTAGGTCAGCATCCGTTTTTTATTATTCATCATAAAACAATCAACATGAACAAAAAGATTCTTTTCCCGGCATTCACAGCCTGTGTGCTGTTATTTGCTTCCTGCCAGGATGGCGACAAAAAGGAAACCCCGGCAGCAGCTCCCGTGGCAGCTGTAACTGAACCGGCAAAGCCCGACCTGGCAAAAATCAAAGCCGATATTCAGGCTGTTGAAAACGCCTGGGCGGCCGCACAAAATACCAAAGACGTAAAAACGCTCATCGCCATGTATGCCGATGATGCAGTAAGTATGCCCGATGGCGAGCCGGCACTCGCCGGCAAAGCAGCCATTCAGAAAAAGATGGAAGCCGATTTTGCAAAACCATCCAAGTATGCCAGCGTGGCTTTTGAAACCCAGGATGTATATGCACAGGGCGACGTGGTGACTGAAGTGGGAAAAACAATTTATAAAGACGCAGCCGGTAAAGCTGTGGGCGGCGGTAAATATTTTGCCATCTTCCAGAATAAGGACGGTAAATATCTCTGCATCCGGGAAATCTATAACCAGGATGCCAAATAAGTTTAAAGTGTGAAGGGCAGCACAAATGCTGCCCTTCACTTTAACACCGCTCAGCAATAAGCAATATGAACAAAGAAAAAGAAACCGGGAAATGGCTACCCGAGCTGGATGCACTGGTTGCAGCGCCTCAGCACCACAAACTTCTTTTCGAAAACGAAGCGGTTCGAGTGCTTGATACACTGATCCTGCCAGGCGAACAAACCAGGGTGCATACGCATCAGTACCCGGCATCCTTGTACATCATCAGCTGGAGTGATTTTATTCGCTATGATCCTGATGGCCAGGTACTGGCAGATTCAAAAACGATGGCTGACAGTCCGGAGCCCGGCACTGCATTATGGAGCGGACCGTTGTTGCCGCATGCGCTAAAAAATACCGGCGAAAATGAACTGCACGTCATTAGTGTGGAAATCAAACAACCAATCACCCATTAACCAAAGTATGAAAAAAACCAGCATTGCATTTTTTTTACTTTTAGTCATAACCACTGCGCATGCCCAACATGTTTCTCCTGAACAGGCAGCAAAGACCACAGACAGCCTCAATAAAATATTAGCCGTTACAACCAGCCCGCTTGAGCGTTTCAATATCATCAATAAACTCCTGTTGAACATCAATGGTTTTTCGGGCGGGGTTGATTCTGCCTTGTGTATCCGGCAATTGCAGATTGCCGAACAACTGCAAAGCGATTCCCTGCTTGGCACTGCATATAACTGGATCGGCACTTATTTTTCGTTGAACAAGGGAGACAATACCACGGCGATGGAATATTTTTTTAAGGGCATCCCGTTTGCTGAGAAAGCAAATGATAAACGCCGCATCAGTTCTTTGTACTTCGACCTGTCGCTGGTATACATAAATCTCCAGAACAACGACGAACTCCTGAAATACACCCGTAAAGGAGGAGAAAATTTGCCCCCGGCATCTCATCCCCTGTATTATTTTATGCGGGCACAATACCTGCGGGGCATGACTACTTATTTCATCCGGAACAACCAACCTGATTCTGCGTTACACTATGCCCTGGAAGCCGAAGAAAATGGCCCCAAAGCAAACAGCCTGGTGTTTGAGTTTGCTGCCCACCGGCTTACCGGCGCCGCCTATTCACTGGCCGGGGAAAAACAACTGGCGGAGATCTTTTACAACAAAGCCCTCGAACTGAAGAAACTGGTAAGAAGCAATGCCGAAATATTGCGTTTCAGTTTTGATTATGTGCCGTTTTTATTAAAAGGCAACCGGGTAAAAGAAGCCAAAGACCAGGCAGTGGAATTATTAGAACTTGGGAGAAAGTTCAACAACAATAACCTGAAGCTTGCAGGCGCCGGTTATATGCAGCAGGTATTTGATTCGTTGCACCATACCGACAGTGCCTATTATTATTCAAGAATGGAAGCCAGGATCAATGCCCAGATCTTCAGCCAGAATAATATCAACAAGATGCAGGCCCGGGCCTTTAATGACCAGATACGGATCATCGAAGAAGAAGCCAGGAAAGCAGAAGCAGATCAGCAACGCAAAGAAAATATCCAGTATGCGTTAATTGCCCTGGGCATCATCGTTTTGCTGACCCTTTATTTACTGCTCAGCCGCAGTTTTATCACCAATACAAAACTTATTGAGTTCTTTGGCGTGGTGGCATTATTGATTGTATTTGAATTTTTAAACTTATTGCTGCACCCTTTTTTAGAAAGGGTGACACACCACTCCCCTGTTTTAATGCTGCTGGCATTGGTTTGCATTGCCGCCTTGTTGGTACCGCTGCATCACCGTATCGAAAAATGGGCAACGGCAAAACTCGTGGAGAAGAATAAAAAGATACGGCTGGCTGCGGCAAAGAAAACCATCGAACAATTGGAAAACAACCAACCCGGATAATTATTATGAAAAAAAACATACTACTCCCCGCCTTCATCATCATATCGGCATGCCTGTATGCTCAGCAAACCCTCATCAGTAATGTAAACCTGGTGGATGTAAAGACCGGCAAAATAATTCCGGGCCAGTCGGTGCTTATCAACAGTGATAAAATTGAACAAACGGGCGCTGCGGATAAGATCAAAACGGCTGCCGGCATACAAACCATTGATGGCAGCGGCAAATACCTGATGCCGGGGATGACGGATGCTCATATCCATTTCTTCCAGTCAGGCGGGTTATACACCAGGCCCGATGTGGTTGACCTGCGCAGCAAAGTTCCTTATGAAAAAGAAAAAGCATTCGGACTAAACAATGCCGCCGATTACATGAACCGCTACCTCAGGCTGGGTATCACCAGCATCATTGATGTGGGCGGACCGATGTCCAATTTCACCATCCGGGATTCCATCGGCAAAACAATGCTGGCGCCCAACATACTCGTTACCGGGCCTTTGTTTTCCATGGTTGAACGGGACCAGTTTGGAAGCGACAGGCCCATCATCAAGATCACCACTAATGCAGAAGCGGATGCCCTGTTTGATAAAATGCTTCCTCAGAAACCCGATTTCATTAAGATCTGGTACATCGCCAGTCCCGCCATGCCGGCAGAAAAGAATTTCCCGCTGGTAAAATACATTGCGGAGAAAACGCACGCCCAAGGATTGAAACTGGCCGTTCATGCCACCCAGCTTAAAACAGCCCGGCTGGCTGTAGATGCCGGCGCCGATATCCTGGTGCACAGCATCGACGATGACGTGGTTCCGGATGATTTTGTAAAGATCCTGGTGCAGAAAAAAGTTACGTATATCCCCACGCTGATCGTACTGGGTGATTATTACCAGGTATTTTCGGGCAGGCTGAATAATCATCCGCAGGATATTGCCTGGGCCAATGCATTTGCTTATGGAAGCATCACCGATCCCGAAGCCATGCCCGAAACGGAATTACCTCCCGGCATTAAATCGATGCGCAAAACAGGTATCCCTGCAGCGGCGGCCAGGTCCGATTCGTTCGAAAATGTGAACCTGCTGAAACTTTACCGGGCCGGGGTAAACATCGCCAGTGGTACTGATGCCGGCAATATCGGCACCTTTCATGCTTCTTCTTTTTTACAGGAACTGGAAGCCATGCAGAAGGCAGGATTAAGCATCCCGGAAATAATCAAAGCATCCACCATTAACCCCGCCATTGGTTTTGGTAAAGACACACAATGGGGCAGTATTGAAAAAGGAAAGCAGGCAGATATGCTGTTGCTGCAGAAAAATCCCCTGGAATCGCTGCAACACCTCAACAGCATCGAATACCTGTTCAAATCCGGTAAAGGCATTCACCCCGACAGCCTGCTGAAAGAATCTCCCGAAGCCGTCGTACAACGGCAGCTCAATGCATACAATGCAAGAAATTACCAGGCCTTTATCAGCGCCTACAGCGAGGACGTTGAATTATACAATTATCCAAACCAGCTTATCGGTAAAGGAATAGATGCCCTGAAACGGTATGAAAGTTTTTTAGCCAATACGCCCAACCTGTATTGCGAAATAAAAAAGCGGATCGTACTGGGCAATAAAGTGATCGACCAGGAGCACGTACGGGCCGGGACCGGCACCATCCATGCCGTGGTGATCTATGAAGTAATGAACGGTAAAATCAGCCGGGTGACTTTTATCCGGTAGCGCCCGAAAGACGGAAACTGCCTGTCGCCAAATCAAAAAAGGAATCGGTATATTAGTAACCTAAAACAACTGCTGATCAATGGCCAAAAAGTATAAAAGCGACCGGGTAGACTGGAAGCATGTTTGGAGCCTCAAAAACTTTCTTCATATCCTGGCGGGCACGGGCCTGGCCGTACTTGCCATGAAGGGATTCATGATCCCCAACCGCTTCATGGACGGCGGCGTAACCGGCATCTCCATCCTGCTGCACGAACTGTTCCACATCAACATCAGCATCCTTGTCATCGCACTCAACCTCTTATTTATTTACCTGGGCTACCGGAATATCGGGAAGACTTTTGCGGTTCAGACAACGATTGCCGTTATTATCCTGTCGCTCGGACTGCTCTTCATCGACATCAAACCTATCACTTCCGATAAACTCCTCATCGCCATCTTTGGCGGTATCCTCATCGGGTCGGGAGTTGGACTGGTGATCCGCGGCGGCGGGGTGATCGACGGCGCCGAAGTGATCGCCGTATTCACCCGGCGTAAAGTAGGCTTCTCCAACAGCGAGATCATCATGCTCATCAACTGCGTCATTTTTGCCATCGCCGCCCTTGAGTTCGGTATTGAAACCGCCATGTATTCTGTCATCACCTATTTCACGGCCACCAGGGCCACCAATTACGTGGTGGACGGCATCGAGGAATTTACCGCCATGAATATCGTGTCTTCGCGGCAGGAAGAAATTAAAAGTTTTATTGTGAATGAACTGGGCAAGGGCATCACCGTGTATAAAGGCGAACGGGGCTACCTGCCCGGCAGTTTCGACATAAAAACAGACTGCGAGATCATTGTAACCATTGTAACCCGGCTGGAGATAAAACAGATACAGGATGCGCTGGCCCAGATTGATCCCAAAGCCTTTGTGTTTGTTCAAAGTATCAAGGAAGCCAGCGGCGGAATACTAAAAGCAAAACCACATGCAAAGTAATGCGGCCATGAAGGCGTTTGTTGTGAACCTGCTCAACGACAACCTGCCTTTGTTCTATTCTTACCACAATTACGAACATACATTGTATGTGGCCGATAAAGTACTGGAAATAGCCCGTCACGAAGATTGCTCCGAAACAGAAACAGAATTACTGTACGCCGCTGCCCTCTGGCACGACACCGGCTACATCAGCACCTACCGCAACCATGAAGAAGAAGGATGTATGCTTGCCCGCAGGCATTTGCCGGAATACAATTATTCGCCGGGTGAAATCAATACCATCTGCGGCATGATTATGGCCACCCGCGTGCCGCAGTCACCCAAAAACAAACTGGAAGAGATCATTGCCGATGCCGACCTGGAATACCTGGGTACAGAAAATGCAGGCCCGCTGGCAGAACTTTTTTTTCTTGAACTGCAGCACCTGACCCCGTCGGTAACAAAATCCGAATGGGACCGGATGCAGGTTGCCTTTTTGCAAAAGCACCGGTACTTCACTGCCTACTGCAGGCAATATAAAGAGCCGCTGAAGCAGGCCTACCTGGCTACACTGATTAAAGAGCATTAACAGATTTAGTAATAATAAACACCCGATCATGAAACATTACCACCGGTTAGCAGTAGCCCTTTTCGCCGTATTATCGCTGCTGTACAGCGCCTGTTCTTCGCCGCAAAACAAGCCGGCCAGCGTTGATACTGCTGCCGGAAAGAAACAGGTCGGCGCCCTGCTGGATTCATTCAACCTGGCTGCCGCCAGGGCCGATTACAAAACCTATTTTGATTTTTATACCGAAGACGGCGTCTTCACCGGCACCGATGCCACCGAACGCTGGGATAAAAAAGCATTCATGGCCTGGGGCAAACCCATCTTTGACCGGGGGCGTGCGTGGTCATTCAGCAGCATGGAACGACACATCTATTTCGATTCCACCGGCCGGGTGGCCTGGTTCGATGAACTGCTGAACACACAAATGAAAATATGCCGGGGGTCGGGCGTGCTGGTGAAGCAGGGCAATGACTGGAAAATAAAACAATACATCCTGTCCGCCATGGTGCCGAATGACAAACTGGATTCAGTAATACCGATGAAAGCACAGCAGGAAGATTCGATCATCAATAAACTATCGCGGAAATAATGAAAGCAAAATCAATCAAAGGAAAATCAACAGAAGAAATTAAAACCGCGTTTGAGCAGAGCATGTCAGATGGCTTCAAACCAACCTTGGCCATCAGTTTTATTTCAAAAAGCCTGGATAGAAAAGCCATCAGCGAATTGTTCGACGAAGCGGATATAGCCATCTTTGGCTGTACCACCAATGGCGAATTCATTGATGAAATACCTGAGAAAGCATCAGGCGCCATCCTTTTACTAGACATGAACAAGGAATATTTCCAGGTTTATTTTGAAGAGTACCCTGAAAAAAAATACCGGGAAGTTGCAAGGGCCATAGCTCTGAAAGCAAGCGAAAAATTTTCAACTCCGGCTTTTTTAATCGGTACCAGTCATCAGGCAGCAGATGGCGAAGAGATATTACATGGCATTGAAGATATTACCGGCAAACAGGTAAATGCCTATGGAGGGGCGGCGGGTGATGATTACTCATTTTCAGGAACAGTTGTATTTAGCAACGGCAAGGAAAGCGGTAATGGCATGGTATGTATCGCCCTGGATGAAACAAAAGTGGAGATCAAAGGCATAGCCACCTGTGGCTGGAAGGCGGTAGGCACCGAAAAAATTGTGACCAAAAGTGAGGGCAATCATGTATATACGGTTGATAATATTCCGGTGCTTGACATTACTGCTAAATACGGCGGGCTTGAAAATATAACACCGGAAAACAATAACCTGCTCATTGAAATAGCTGCCAATTTTCCTCTACAGTTGCAAAGGGAAAAAGGTGACCCCATCATGCGGCCGGGCCTGCAGGTAGACTGGACAGACCGTTCATTTTTTACCAGTGGGTCTGTACCACAGGGTTCAAAAGTGCGGTTTTCCTTGCCGCCTGATTGGGATGTAATGGAAAAAGTGGTTAAAGGCGTCGAGAATTTAAAGGCCACCGAAATGCCCGAAGCCGATGCGCTGGTGGTATTCAGTTGCGCCGGAAGGATATTGTCGCTCGGGCCATTAATGAGCAAAGAACTGGAAGGCGTAAAGAATGTATGGAATGTACCCATGGCGGGCATGTTCTCCAACGCCGAACTGGGCAGGGCCACCGGGGGAAATTTAGAAATGCATAACCTCACCACCTGCGTAGTGGCACTTAAAGAAAAATAATGAACCCGCACATACAAAAGATATTGGACCTTATTCAACAGTCAGCGCAGTTGAGTGCTGATGAAAAAACGGCTTTGTCAAAAGCGGCAGAAGATGCGGATAAGGAATTGGAGATAACCACGTTCAAACTCGACCGCACCGAAAAGGTAAAACATACCACCGCCATTCTTTTAGAGGAAACCATTGAAGAGCTGGAGCAGAAGCGGAAAGCCGTTGAAGCGCAGAATAAAGAACTGGAAATTGAATCATCCCTGGAAAGAGTGAGAACGGTTGCCCTGAGCATGAACAAGCGGGATGACATGGTGTCGGTATGCCGGATGATCGCGGGTCAACTGGAACTGCTGAATGTAACAGAGATCCGCAATGTACAGACCGCCATTTTCTATGAAGAAAAAGGCACGTACTCCAATTTTGAATACTATGCTTTCCACGACAAATCCCTGGTGACAGAAGTGGAATATAAGAACCATCCCATGTCCGCCGCCTTTGCCGGGGAAATGCTGAGCGGCCCCGGCAAGTTCTTTACGCACAGCCTGGAAGGAAAGGAACTGAAAGACTGGTATGCTTTTCAGCAAACCACCAACCAGTTCGTGGATACGCATCTGGAAGTGGCGTCATCACTCAACTATTATTGGTTCTCCCTGGGCCCGGTTGCCCTGGGAATTTCAACCTATGCGCCTTTGAAGGAATCAGAAATTGTATTGTTCGGGCGTTTCCGCAATGTGTTTGAACTGGCGTACCGGCGTTTCCTGGATATTGAAAAAGCAGCAGCACAGGCCCGGGAGGCACAGATAGAAGCCGCATTGGAAAGGGTAAGGAGCCGTAGCATGGCCATGCATAAAAGCGATGAATTGAAAGAAGTAATACGCCTGGTGCTGGAGCAATTTATTCAGTTGAAAATAAATGCGGAGCATGCCGGTTTTTATATTGATTACAAAACGCAGGATGACATGCACATCTGGCTGGCCGACCCCAACATTGAGCCATTCTTTGCCATCATTCCCTATTTTGATACCCCTACCTGGAACAGTTTTCTGGAAGCCAAAACAATGGGAACAACCTTTCATACCGACCTGCTGGATTTTGAAGAAAAAAACAAATTCTATCAGTCCCTTTTTAAATTATTTATCGTGCCAGAGGAAGCGAAAAAGTTCTATATGCAATGTAAAGGACTTGCTGTGTCCACGGTGTTACTGGATAATGTCGGCTTGTACATTGAAAATTTCTCAGCCATTCCATATACTGATGAGGAGAATAAGATATTGATGCGGTTTGGAAAAGTGTTTCAACAGACCTACACAAGATTTCTGGATTTACAAAAAGCAGAAGCACAGGCAAGGGAAGCGCAGATAGAAATAGCACTGGAAAGGGTGCGGAGCCGTGCAATGGCCATGCATTCTTCTGACGAACTAAAAGCGCTGATCGGAACGGTGTTTACTGAATTAACAAAGCTTGACCTGGCATTGACCCGCTGCATCATCTGGGTGTTTGAACAGCATACTCATGCAGCAAGGTGGTGGATGGCAAACGGCGAAGATCCGTTAAACCCCATGAGCTTCTTTTTAAAGTATCATGAACATCCCGCTTACCTGAAATTTTTGAACGAATGGAAAAATCAAAATGTAAAATTTGTATACGACCTGAAAGGGCAGGACAAAATAAACTGGGATGATATTTTATTCAATGAAACAGAATTAAAAAACCTGCCGGCTGTTGTACAGGATGGCATGCGGTCGCCGGAAAGGGTGTTGCTGTCGGCATCATTCAACAATTTTGGAGGTATCAACGTTGCAAGTCTTGAACCATTATCCGATGAGCATTTCGACATCCTGCTCCGTTTTGCTAAAGTTTTTGATCTTACCTATACCCGTTTCCTAGACCTGCAAAAAGCCGAAGCACAGGCAAAGGAAGCACAGACAGAAATGGCTCTCGAAAAAGTAAGAAGCCGTACCATGGCCATGCAACGAAGTGATGAACTGGCAGGTACAGCGGCGCTGCTTTTCCAGGAATTTAAAAAATTAGCACAGCAGGAACTCATACAAACAACGATCGGTATTTATAATGAAGAAAAGAATGAAATAGAATTCCGTGCAACGGATTGGGTAGGCAGCGGGGAGCAGGTGAACCGGCCGGCATATGGAAGCATGGACGAACCCACTTTATTAAAACCTGCTGTTACAGCATGGCGGGCACAGGCAAGGTCGGTGGTTATTGAACTTACAGGAGAAGCGTTGCAACAATGGTCCGATTACCGCAATAAGATGACGGGAACCGAGATCGCAACCAAATTCGATGGTGGCAGAAGGATCGTGAGTATTGCCTTCTTTTCAAAAGGACATCTTTCCATGTCTTCGCCATTGCCCATATCTGATGACGCAGTGAAAATACTCGAACGTTTTGCTGCGGTGTTTGACGGCACGTATACCCGTTTCCTCGACCTGCAGAAAGCAGAAGCACAGGCCAGGGAAGCACAGGTAGAAGCATCGCTGGAAAGAGTGAGAAGCCGTACCCTCGCCATGCAACGGTCAGATGAACTGGCCGAAACAGCTGCTGTTCTCTTCAGGCAGCTCATTCACCTGGGCATTGCCCCAAACCGCTTGTACATCGCCATCATTAAGGACGAAGCCGGCAGCTCCGAATTCTGGATAACCGATGAGGATGGAGCAAAAGTGAGCTCGGCATTTGAAACGGACCTGAATAATAATCCCACATTCAAAAAGATGCTGGACGGGTGGAAAACGGAAAAAAAATCGCTGGTCATTGATATGGAAGGAGAAGAACTGCAGGACTATTTTAAATACCTCACCAGTATAAACGTTCCCTTCAAAGGCGGGCTTTCGCAAACAAGGAGATTGCAGGAGATCGCTTATTTCAGCAAAGGATTCATCGGCATGGCCTCGCCGGAAGAGCAGCCGGAAGAAACACTGCAATTGCTCGAACGTTTTGCCGCTGTATTCAACCTTACATACACCCGTTTCAACGACCTGCAGGTTGCCGAAGCGCATGCCCTGCAGGCTGAGCAGGATCTCATCGCCATTAAAGAGGCCAAACAAAAAGCCGAAGAAGCCCTCACTGAACTGCAGGCTACACAAAAACAACTCATCCAGTCTGAAAAGATGGCCAGTCTTGGCGAACTCACTGCCGGCATTGCCCATGAGATACAGAACCCCCTGAACTTCGTGAACAACTTCAGTGAAGTAAGCAAAGAACTGTTAGATGAAATGAGGGAAGCGATAGAAAAAGGCGATACAGAAGATGCGAAAGAAATAATGAATGATGTGATTCAGAATTTGGAAAAAATCAACCATCATGGCAAGCGGGCTGATGGCATTGTGAAAGGCATGCTGCAGCACAGCCGCAGCAGCAGCGGAGTGAAAGAACCCACCGACATCAATGCCCTGTGCGACGAGTACCTCCGTCTCGCCTATCATGGACTTCGGGCAAAGGACAAATCCTTCAACGCCACCATGAAAACGGATTTTGATGAGAGTATCGGAAACATCAACATCATCCCCCAGGACATCGGCCGGGTGATCCTGAACCTGATCTCGAACGCGTTTTATGCGGTTGACGATAAGAAGAAAAAAATGGGTGAAGGATTCGAACCAACTATTTCAGTAAGCACAAAAAAAATAAATGGTAAAGTGGAGATAAAAGTAGGGATTGAGATCAGGGTCGCCGACAATGGAAAAGGCATTCCTCAAAATATTATTGACAAGATCTTCCAGCCCTTCTTCACCACCAAGCCAACCGGACAAGGAACAGGACTGGGGCTGAGTTTGAGCTATGATATTGTGAAAGCGCACGGTGGTGAGTTGAAAGTAGAAACGATGGAAGGTGAAGGAAGTATATTTAGAGTTATACTCCCCGTTACGTATCAGAATTGATTAATAATTTTAAATAATGAGCCCAAAACGATTATTTATTAAGCTGGTCTTCCTGTTTTTAGTATTGCAACTAAATGCCCAGGAAAAAAGAAATGAAGTTTTTTTGGCAGATACCATGCTGCAAAAAATTACAACTTCGTTTCAGGAAAGGGGATATTACACTATTCAGGAAAACTGGAAATATCATCCGGGTGACAATGCCGCATGGGCTCTGCCTGAATTCAATGACAGCGCCTGGGAGGATGCCAGTACGTTGTTAAAACTGGATAGCTTACCCCGCAGCGGATGGAGTGGTGCCGGGTGGTTCAGGTTGCGGTTAAGCATTGATTCATCATTGCTAAACAAACCACTTGCAGTTCACCTGTTGTCTCATTTAGGTGCCTCGGAAATATATATTGACGGAAAACGCTTTTGCCAATATGGAAAAGTGGGAACCTCCGTCAGGGATGAACAGGGACTTAATACATTGACCGTCGTTCCCTGCCAGGTTGTTTTTACTACCCTTCAGCATCTAATAGCCATCCGTTATTCAGGCTTTGCGATAATGAAGAACAGGCCTCCCACTTTAAATGAGGCCGGTTTTAGTTTTGGTATTGGCGATGCTGTTAAAGTGAATCAACAGAACCGTTTGAATGCGATGTTTTTCAGGCGGCTTGAAGCGGGGGTTGTCGCCATACCATTGGTATTTGCTTTAATACATTTAATGCTTTTTCTTTTTTACCGTCGTGAAAAAAGCAATTTCTATTTTGCTTTGTTTGCATTTGCCATTTCATTATGGGGGTTCCTTGAACATGAATCAATAGGTAATACCAACTCGTCGCTGGTACTGTTATTAAAAAGGCTCTGGTTACCCTATATTGCGCTGATGCCTGTAACAGGTTTGTTGTTTTTGTATTCTTTATTTTATGAAAATATCCCACGGCGATTCTGGTTCTTTGTAATCGTTGCTTTAATAATAGCTGCCCTGTCATGGTTTACTGTTTTGCAATTATTTTCCTCCCTTCTTTTCATTATTAGCTTCGCCGAAATGTTGAGAATCCCGATAGTGGCCATACGGAAAAAAATTTCCGGGGCATGGATAATCGGGGCAGGGTTTGTGGCATTTTGTATCAGCCTGCTGGTTCTATTTTTTCTAATGGCAACAGACCGCTTTAGCCTCTCCCTGTTCTATATCCTGATTTATGTTACGGGTGTGTTGCCGTTGCTGTTATCCATGTCCGTGTTTCTTTCACGGAAGATATCCGGAACGCATAAAGACCTGGAGCTGGAAATGAAAAAATCGTTTCAACTTGAAGCAGAAAATACCCGTAAAGAAGCTGAATTAAAAAAAGCTGCGGAATTAAAGGAGGCTTCAGGGCGCTGGAAGAGGCACATGAAAAATTAAAATCTACGCAGGCCCAGCTCATCCAATCAGAAAAAATGGCTTCACTGGGGGAACTCACCGCAGGCATTGCACATGAGATACAAAACCCGC
>DMRT01000043.1 GCA_003455235.1 Chitinophagaceae bacterium | reverse complement strand
ACCCATACAGAACAAAGTCCGGTGAAGCCTGGAGGTACTGCTGATGAAATTCAGGTAACCGGACAAGCCTATGCAGCAGGCAGGGTAATTACCGGGAGAGTAGTGGATGAGGATGGTAACCCGGTATCGTTTGCAACCATAAAAGTAAAAGGAGCGGCAACCGCATTCTCTGCTGATGCAGCCGGTAAGTATTCTGTAAGGGTGCAATCAGTAGATGTTCTGCTTATCTCAGCTGCCGGGTTTAAGCTGGCAGAGGTGCCGGTTGGGTATCAAAACGTAATAAACACGATGCTGGATAAAATGGTTTCCGGACTGCTGGGTGAAACTGTTGTAGTAGTGGGCGGAATGGGCTGGAATGATGCCGGGTATCCTGGCCCGTATAAAAAACATACGGCCTTCATCCAGGTTAGAGAGGATGGGTCACATTCCCCGGTTGCCAATGCCAGACTGATCATTACAGAGAAAAATAAAAGCGATAGTGTTTATACAGATAAAAAAGGCAATTACAAATTAAAGGCTGCTCAATCAAATGGAGAATACTACCTGAAGGTGGAAGCCGCCGGTTATGAACCAACCGAGTTCAGTATCAGCAGCACTGATTTCGCTGAGCGTAAAAAAGTGTGGGAAGTATTATTGATCCGGCAAAAAGATGAAAAGCCGGTGACGAGCGTCCCCGGAAGAAAGTTTTGCGCAGGTGCAACTGCCTGGCCTGTTCAGGAAGACACACTTTTTGTGGTTGATGGCACTGTTATGGCAGGCCGGGTGGACATAAAAGAAGAAGAAGTGGATGAATACAACGTGTTATCGGTGGCCGAAGCCATGGCCATATTCGGTATCCGGGGAACGAATGGCGCTGTGCTGATCACTACCCGTAAATCAAAAGTGAAAGAACTGAAAGAAGTGGTCGTTGCATCTGAGTTTGGAATAAAAAGAAGGGCCGGCGGAATGGGCGTTGTATGTTTCGTGGAAAAGCAAAGTGTTCTGGCGGAACTGAGAGCCGGTGTACAGACGATGCTGACCGATTCGCTTAAGATCTACCCGAATCCTGTTGAGCGGGGTAATGGACTAAATGTTTCATTGAAATTGAAACGGGCCGGAGAACATTATATCCAGCTGTCGGATGCATCAGGAAGGGTGGTGCTGCAAAAACAGGTGAATGCAGCTTCCGGAACACATACAGAAATGCTGGTGACCCGACATCAATGGAGCGCTGGTGTTTATTATATCCGCGTATTTGACACCCGGAACCGGTTAGTCAGTAAAAGTAGTTTCATAGTTCGATAGTGATGGTTGTTTACACCGGTCATGCTTGCTGCCTAAAGGTGATTAATAAATGAAGGAGCAACTGACCGGTTTTTTATGCTCCGGAGTCTCTGTCTGATCATGAAAACGGTTACCGGCCAGACGGGGACGCCAGGCCGGGTTTGAATGCCGGGTGAAACTGGTGCAATGTTTCTCTCAGGTATTCCCTGTCAAGGTGTGTATAGATCTCCGTAGTGGTGATGCTTTCGTGCCCCAGCATTTCCTGTACCGCTCTTAAATCGGCGCCGCCTTCCACCAGGTGGGTTGCGAATGAATGCCGGAATGTATGCGGCGAAATGTTTTTGCTGATGCCGGCTTTGGTGGCCAGTTCTTTCAGCATTAAAAAGATCATCACCCGGGTGAGTTTGCTTCCCCGGCGGTTCAGGAACAGGAAATCTTCCTGGCCGGGTTTTATGGGAATGTGCACCCGTATCTCATGCCGGTAGATGTTGATGTATTTGATGGCTTCGCTGCCGATAGGTACCAAACGTTCCTTATCGCCCTTGCCGGTAACACGAACAAATCCCACGTCCAGGAACAGGCAGCTGATCCGCAGGTTCACCAGCTCGCTCACCCGCAGCCCGCAACTGTACAATGTTTCCAGGATGGCTTTGTTACGGCCGCCTTCGGGTTTACTCAGGTCGATCTCTGCAATGATACTTTCAATTTCACTGAAACTGAGGGTATCGGGCAGCAACCGTTTTTGTTTGGGCGTTTCCAGTAAAACTGTCGGATTTCCGGTAACGATCTGCTCGATGGAACAGTACTGGTAAAAACTGCGCAGGCCCGAAATAATCCTTGCCTGCGACGTAACGGTCATTCCCAGTTCCGCAATCCACTGCACAAATTTCTCGAGGTCTTTTAATGTAAGCTCCCCGGGTTTAACCATATTGCCCTTTGCCTGCAGGTAATCCGTCAGTTTATCAATATCACGCAGGTAGGCTTCCACCGAATTACCGGCTAACGATTTTTCAAGCTGAAGCCAGGCTTTGAATCCTTTTTTATAGGGTTCCCACATACGATTGTGAAAGTTTATTCATCAGGATTGTTCTGTCAGGTCAATATACACTATTTTCGCTGCCTGAAATTCGTTAATAGTTAGCATATGCAGGCAATCAACCTCCGTTCGTTCAGGCAAAAAGTACGATTCAATAAAAAAAGACTCAGGAGTTTTCTTTCCCGTATTGAAAAAAATACACCCAAGGGGCTGGATACACTTACCCGTTCGCTGGAACCTGAAGTATGGAAAGAAGTGGATTGTCTTACCTGTGCCAACTGCTGCAAAACGATGAGCCCGACCTTCACCAAAACCGACATCAAGCGCATCGCAAAGCATTTCGGTCAAACACCCGAAGCCTTCACAAAAAAATGGCTGCGTAAAGACCGTTCGGGCGACCTGCTCAATAAAGTGGAGCCCTGCCAGTTTCTGAACCTGGAAGACAATAAATGTTCCATTTATGAAATCCGCCCGGCAGACTGCTCCGGGTTTCCTCATTTGCCCAAAAGAAGGATGGTGGACTATATGCACGTGCACAAACAGAATATTGAATATTGTCCCGCTACGTATAAACTGGTGGAGAAAATGGAAGAACGGCTGAAGGGTTTGTAGTTTGTTCTTCGGCTGCACTCAGGATAAGTTTGAGGTTGGGTGTATTGTGATTGATCACTCTTATCTGTCCGTGTTATATTTTACCGACTTCATGCCCATTATCCAGCATCTCACAAATAAACATCTTCTATCAAAAAATATTCAGCCGGCCTATTCTTTAAGATAGTGATGGCCAGAATATCAAACTGTATCCGTTTCCACTCCGGGTGCTTGTACAGGTATTCTTCTGATGCATTGATCAGGTTACGGATCTTTTGCCGGGAAACGGATTCCTCGGGGTAGCCGAATTTCCGGGTGCGGCGGGTCTTCACTTCAATAAAATGCAGCACACCGTCTTTCGCAGCAATCATATCCACTTCCCAATGTGAATGCCGCCAGTTCTGGTGCAGTATATCAAATCCGCTGCTTGCAAGATGCATGGCTGCCATAGTTTCTCCACGGCTGCCTGTATCATTGTGATGCGCCATAGTCAAAACTATTAACAGGCTGAGGAAAATTGCCTGTATAAAATCCCCGGAACGGAAGGGATTATTACCTATTTTTGCTTCAAAGAAAAAGGTAATGAAACAGAACAGAATCAACCTCCTGCTTGCGGCCCTGCTGATCTTTGCGGCGGCTATTGCAAAAGTGCTTACACATCCCCACAGCCTTGATCCCATCATCGGAATGGCCCTCTTTGGCGGCGCAGTGATAAAAGACAGGCGCTTTGCCTTTGCCCTGCCCTTGCTGGCCATGTTCCTTTCCGACATCATTCT
>DMRT01000014.1 GCA_003455235.1 Chitinophagaceae bacterium | reverse complement strand
TGGTTGGTGGGTTCGTCCAGCATCAGCACATTGGGGTTCTGCATGATCATCTTGCTGATCATACAGCGTACTTTTTCTCCCCCGCTCAATACGCTTGTCTTCTTCATGATCTCGTCGCCGCTAAAGAGCATCTTGCCGAGGAATCCCCGGAGAAAATCCTCGTCCACATCCTTGGCGGTGGGCGGCACGTATTGACGCAGCCAGTCCATTAAGTTGAGGTTGCTGCCGGCAAAAAATTCACTGTTGTCATTGGGCAGGTAGGCGGTGGTAACGGTGGTGCCCCATTCGTAGGTGCCGCTGTCGGCTTTCATCTTCCCGTTGATCACCTCAAAAAAACTGGTGAGGGCAATGGGGTCGCGACTGATGAAGGCGATCTTCTGTCCTTTCTGTATATCAAAGTTAAGTTTGCTGAAGATGGTCTTTCCCTCTATGGTTTTGGAAAGATTTTCCACTTTCAGTATTTCATTGCCCACTTCCCGCTCCTGCTTGAAGATGATACCGGGGTATTTGCGGTTGCTTGGCTGGATTTCTTCAATAACCAGTTTCTCCAACGCCTTTTTACGGGATGTGGCCTGCTTGCTTTTGGAAGCATTGGCGCTGAACCGGGCAATGAATTCCAGCAGGTCTTTCCGCTTTTCTTCCATCTTCTTGTTCTTATCGCTCATCTGGCGGGCGGCCAGTTGCGAGCTTTCGTACCAGAAGGTATAGTTACCGGTGTAGATCTTGATCTTGCTGCGGTCAACGTCGGCTACGTGTGTACATACGGCATCCAAAAAGTGACGGTCGTGGCTCACCACCAGCACGATATTTTCATAGTCGGCCAGAAAGTTTTCCAGCCAGCTGATGGTTTCCACGTCGAGGTTATTGGTGGGCTCGTCCAGTAATAATATATCCGGGTTGCCAAACAGGGCCTGCGCCAGCAGCACCCGTACTTTCAGGTTGGCGGCGATGTCTTTCATCAGCAGCTGGTGCAGTTCGTCTTTCACACCCAGTTCGCTCAGCAGCGTGGCGGCATCGCTTTCGGCGGTATAGCCGCCCATCTCTCCAAAATCGTGTTCCAGTTCACCGGCCTTGATGCCGTCGGCTTCGGTAAAATCGTCCTTGGCATAAATGGCATCCCGCTCATGCATCACGGCCCACATTTTTTTGTGGCCCATCAGCACGGTGTTCAGCACGGTGCTTTCGTCAAAGGCAAACTGGTTCTGGTTCAGTACGGCCATGCGTTCACCAGGGGTGATGTCAACGGTTCCCTTATTGGGCTCTATCTCGCCACTGATGATCTTCAGAAAGGTGGATTTGCCGGCCCCGTTGGCGCCAATGATGCCATAGCAGTTCCCCTTGGTGAAGTTGATGTTCACTTCATCAAACAGAACCCGTTTACCATAAGCCAGCGTTACATTATTAGCACTTATCATAGTCTTTAAAAAGTGGGCGCAAAGATAGGGAACAGTTTGTAGTTTTTGGTTTGAAGTTTGAGGTTTGCCCCCGGCAGCAGCAGATTGTAACTTTTAGAGACAACCCAACCATAAACTTCAAACCGTAAACCGTAAACTGAATTATCTTTGCCCCATGTCAGTAGTAAGCAGCATACAGCAAAGCAGCATCGAAAGTTTATCGGCTTTATTCAGCCAGCCCTTTACCGAAAAGGATTTCCAGGTAAACCAGACCAAGCCCGAATTTGAGGGCGATTACACCGTGGTGATGTTTTCCCTGGTAAAAGCATTGAAATTATCCCCGGATGCCATCGGCCACCAGCTGGGCAATCACCTGGTGGCCAACTACCCGCAGCTTTTCAGCAAATACAATATCATCAAAGGCTTTCTGAACCTGTCCATATCCGATGCTTACTGGACCGGTGTGCTGAATAAGAATTATAACGACACCTGCTACGGCAAAAAGGAAATGAACGGCAAGAAGGTGATGGTGGAATATTCATCGCCCAATACCAACAAACCCCTTCACCTGGGTCACCTGCGGAATAATTTTTTAGGATGGAGTGTGGCCGAGATACTGAAAGCCAACGGTTATGAAGTGATCAAGAGCTGCATTGTGAACGACCGGGGCATCCACATCTGCAAGAGTATGATCGCCTGGCAGAAATTCGCCAACGGCGCCACCCCGCAGAGCACCGGCATCAAGGGAGATCATTTCGTGGGAGAATACTATGTGAAGTTCAATGATGCATACAAGCAGGAAGTGGATGAACTTATTGCTGCCGGAAAGACAAAGGAAATAGCCGAGAAAGAAGCGCCCATCATGAAAGCCACGCAGCAGATGCTGCTGGATTGGGAAGCCGGCAAACCCGAAGTGATCGATCTCTGGAAAACAATGAACGGCTGGGTGTACGAAGGTTTTGATGTTACCTACAAACGAATCGGCAGCGACTTTGATAAAATCTACTACGAAAGCAATACCTACCTGCTGGGAAAAGATATTGTGCAGCAGGGCATGGATAAAAAAGTTTTTTACCAGAAAGAAGACAGCAGCATCTGGATCGACCTGACCGCCGACGGGCTGGATGAAAAAATTGTTCAGCGCAAGGACGGCACTTCTGTTTACATCACTCAGGACATTGGATTGGCATTACAGAAATACGAACAATACGGGATCGACCAGAGCATTTACGTGATCGGCAACGAACAGAACTACCACATGAAAGTGCTGCAGCTCATCTGCCAGAAACTGGGAATGCCCAACGCCGATAACATCTTTCACCTGAGTTACGGCATGGTGGAACTCACCACCGGCAAAATGAAAAGCCGGGAAGGCACCGTGGTGGATGCCGATGACCTGGTGGAGGAAATGGTGGCCACGTCCAAACAGCATACCGAAGAACTGGGCAAGGTAAAAGACTTCAAGGAAGCAGAACTGAAAGAACTGTACGATACCATCGGCCTGGGCGCCATGAAGTTTTATTTGTTACGGGTAGATCCGAAAAAAACCATGGTCTTTGATCCCAAAGAAAGCATCGATTTCCACGGGTTCACCGGGCCGTTCATTCAGTATACGTATGCAAGGATAAAGAGTATCTTAAGAAAAGTGGAAGAAGCTGATGGCGCTTCGGCCGTAAACCATCAGCCATCCGCAATATCCCTGCTTCCCCTGGAGAAAGAACTCATCATCGCCGCCGAACAATATCCCGCGGTGCTTGAACAGGCCTGCACAGAACACAACCCTTCCGTAATTGCCAACTATATTTTTCACCTCGCCAAAACGTTCAACTCCTTCTATACAGAACATTCCATTGCCAATGCAGAAAGTGACGGAAAGAAACAGCTTCGTTTGCAGCTGGCCACCTTCACCGCCGGCATCATCAAAAGCGGCATGCAGTTACTGGGAATTAAAGTACCTGAAAGAATGTAATGGCGCTCTGACGTCCCCCCGTATGATCCCGGCAGAATTGAATTACGCAGAACAATATCTTCATCCATTCCATGGTTTCCGGGTGGATCAATTCCTTCCCGGGTTATCAAATCGCTAATGTGTATTTGAAACACGTAAAGTCGGTGCTTTAGCTTATTTTTGGAGCATGAACAAGAAAGTAAGTAAGATCGGGATACTCACTTCCGGCGGCGACAGCCCGGGCATGAATGCCTGCATCCGTGCCGTGGTGCGTACCGGCATTTATCATGGCATGGAAGTATACGGCATCATGCGGGGTTATACCGGCATGGTGGAAGACGACATCGTTCACATGGAAAGCCGCAGCGTGGCCAATATCATCCAGCGGGGCGGCACCATTTTAAAGACCTCCCGCTGCAAGGAATTCTTTGAGCATGAGGGCAGAAAGAAGGCTTACCAGAATTTAAAGAAAAGAGGCATCAATGGACTGGTGATTGTAGGTGGCGACGGCAGTTTCCGCGGTGCCCAGGTCTTCAGCAACGAGTTTGACATACCCTGTATCGGCCTGCCCGGTACCATCGATAAGGATATTGCCGGCACCGATTTCACCATTGGTTTTGATACGGCCGTAAACACCGCCGTAGAAGCCATTGATAAAATCCGGGATACCGCCGATGCACACGATCGGCTGTTTGTGATTGAAGTGATGGGCCGGGATGCCGGTTATATTGCCCTGCACAGCGGCATTGCCACCGGCGCCGAAAACATTCTTATTCCCGAACGCAAAACCGAAATTGAACTCATCATCAAACAGCTGGCCGAAAAAGAACGCCGCCATAAACTGGTAAACCTGATCGTGGTGGCCGAAGGAGACGAATTCGGCGGCGGCAATGAAGTAGCCAAAGTGATCAAAGAACGATTACCCCTGCTGGAAGTACGGGTATGTATCCTGGGTCATATACAACGCGGCGGCTCTCCCAGCTGCATGGACCGGCTCATCGCCAGCCGCATGGGCTACCATGCCGTGGAATCCCTGGTGGAAGGACGGCACAATGTGTTCATCGGTATTGTGAACAATAAGATGAGCTATATCCCGCTGGATGAAGCTGTGAAGAAAAAGCAACGCATCAGCGAAGAGTGGCTGAAGATTGTGAAGATACTGGCTACCTGATTTGAAATTGGGAGAATTGATGATTTGACGACGACCAGTCACTGCAAATTATTGAACTCCGCCATTTTCAAATACGCAAATCCTCAAATTACCAAATTGAATAAATGAGCAAACACATCAGTAAATACCTGCACCAGCAGATGGACAAAGAAGCCGGTATTCTGCATTCCCAGAAAAAAACCAAGATCGTGGCCACCGTGGGTCCGGCCTGCGAAACCGAAGAAAAACTTCTTGAACTGGCCCGGGCCGGCGCCAATGTATTCCGCCTTAATTTTTCGCACGGCTCTCACGACAACAAGAAAGAGATCATCGACCGCATCCGCAACATCAACAAATACCAGCCGTATAATATTGCCATCCTGGCCGACCTGCAGGGTCCTAAACTGCGGGTGGGTGAACTGGAAAACGGGCAGATTGAACTGGTGGAAGGACAAGACCTCATCATCACCACCGAAAAAATGACGGGCAATCAAAAGAAAGTATACGTCTCCTACCCGCACCTCACCAACGACGTGAAAGTAGACGAACGCATCTTCCTTGATGATGGAAAGATGGAAGTGAAAGTGAAAAAAGTGCTGAATGAAAAAGAAATACTCGTAAACATCACCATCGGCGGACTGCTGCTGCAGAAAAAAGGCGTAAACCTGCCCGACTCAGAATTAACGATGCCGTCGATGACGGAAAAAGATTTTACCGACCTGGAATTCATTATTGAACACAACCTCGACTGGGTTGCCCTGTCCTTTGTTCGCAGGGCAAAAGACATCATTGAGCTGAAGAAACTCATCAAGGTACGCAAGAGTAAAATAAAAGTAATTGCCAAGATTGAAATGCCCGAGGCATTGAAAAACATCCGCGACATCATTGTGGAAAGCGATGGGGTGATGGTGGCCCGCGGCGACCTGGGAGTGGAACTGCCCGTTGAACAGGTACCCATTATCCAGAAAGAGCTCATCCGCAAAAGCATGCACCGGGCCAAGCCGGTAATTGTAGCCACGCAGATGATGGAAAGCATGATGGACCGCACCAAACCGAACCGCAGCGAGGTGACCGACGTGGCCAATGCCGTGCTGGAAGGTGCCGATGCCGTGATGCTGAGCGGCGAAACTGCCATGGGCGAATACCCCACGCTGGTGGTGGAAACCATGAGCAAGATCATCATGGAAGTGGAAAACAATGTGTACGATTATAACCGCGACGATATTCTTTCGCCCCAGCCCCACTCTCCTTCTTTCTTAAGCGACGCCATCTGCTACAGCGCCTGTAAGCTGGCACACGATACCAATGCCAATGCATTGATTGGGATGACTCAGAGTGGTTACACCGCTTTCATGCTGAGCAGCTACCGGCCAAAAGCGCCGCTGTATATTTTCAGTAAAGAGAAATCGCTCATTGGCCAGTTGAGCCTGAGCTGGGGTGTACGTGCCTTTTATTATGCCGAAGAAGAAAGCCTCGATGATATTTTATTTGACCAGGTGAATATCCTGAAAGAAAGGGGTTTCATCCATACCGGCGACGTGGTGGTGAACACCGGGAGCACTCCGGTGGAGCTGCACCTGCCCACCAATGTGGTGAAGGTATCTAAGGTTGAATAGTTTATGACTTGTAGTTTGTGGTTAAAGCCCGCGAACATAAAGTACCAAACTAAAAACCACAAACTACAAACGGCATTTTACTCCCAGCTGCAGATAATAATTCCCGCAATCACCTGTCCCACTACTGCATATCCGGCATTGATCAGGAACAGGCTCAGTGGTTTTTTCTCGTATAAATAATTGACCCCGATGGTGGCCGAACTGAAACAGCAACCGGTGAAGGCTCCCAGTTTTACGCCACTCATCCAGCCGGCTCCGCGGATGCCAAGCCGTTCGGCAATCACAGCGATGGCGAGGCATTGAACAAACATCAGTACAAAGGAACCTCCGAACATGGTTCCCATTCCCTTCTTGGCATCGGGATTATTAACGTCAATTTTCAGGTCGGCGATCCAGCGTGGAGCAAACAGGGCTTTGGAATACCATAAAGCACCCAGGGCAAAATAAGCAAGGGCAGCCACAGCAATGGCAATCCAGTTCAGGTAATCAAAATTCTGCATCATGATTGAACAGTTTTGGTTAATGATGAAGTAATATACGAAGGGTTTCTTTCACTTGCAAGAGCAAGCGTTCTCCAAACTGCGCAAAAAACAGGCTGTTTATTTTGTAATTTACCGGTACAAAATACGCCCCATGAAAAGGACATGCCTGCCCTTTGTATTAATCCTGCTGGTTCATGTATCCACCGCACAACCTCCTGCAAACATCGATTCGTTGCAGAACGTATTGCATACGCAGCAGGATACGTCCCGGCTCTCCACCCTCTATTCCATTGCAAGGGCTTATAATAAAAACGGGCTGCAGGACAGCGCCCTGGTTTACTTTAATAAAGGACTGGAATATGCCCGGGAGCATGGATCCAAAGAACAGGTGGCACAAATGCGCTGGGGTTTGGGTGAATCAAAAAGCAAACTGTCCAGGTACGATGAAGCACTCAGCGACCTGTTTGCCGTTCTGAAAATGTTTGGAAAAGAGGAGAAGAACATGTTCATCTCAAGATCAAAAAAAGAAATCGGCGCCATCTACATTTACCAGAAAAAAGAAAAAGAAGCGCTGCATTACCTGCAGGAATCGGAAACTGAACTTACACAACTCCGGGATACCATGGGACTTTTTGCCCTGTACGCCAACCTTCCGGTATGCCAGGCCGTACTGGGCGACACCGTCAACGCCATGATCTCTTTCAGAAAGGGCTTTGCCGTGGCAGAAGGCTATGACAAGAGCCACCCTCTTGAAAAAGCCGTTACACTCCGGTTTAAACTTGCCTACACCTATAACATGGTGAACTTTTTGCGGAAAGAACATGACCTGCAGGATGCACTCACCCGTATGGAAGGCTATAAGACTGAAGCATTGGCAGGAAATAATAAATACCAGTTG
>DMRT01000012.1 GCA_003455235.1 Chitinophagaceae bacterium | reverse complement strand
GCTGGAAGACTGGAATAAATTTCTGAAGGGTGAACTGGTGTAATTTTTTTTGTAAGAAACTGAAGCTTTTAACGCCGTACAAATAAAAACAGCCTTATAACCTGTACCGCTAAAGCCAGATAGCAGTAAAGCCGATGAAAGGATTGCGACGCAAGAATGATGCTATGAAAAACAAATGCCCGTAACCTCAAACCATAAACATCAAACTACAAACTGTTTTTATTTATGAAGATCGTTGAAATCAAAGTGCTTAAGGGGCCCAATTACTGGAGCGTTCGCCGTACCAAACTGATCCAGATGAAACTGGACCTGGAAGAGATGGAACAACGCCCCACCAATTCCATTGAAGGATTTCGGGAACGGCTGGAAAAAATGTTTCCCACGATGATTGAACACCGCTGCAGTGTGGGTGCCCGGGGCGGTTTTTTTCAGCGGGTGGAAGAAGGCACCTGGATGGGGCATGTGATTGAACACATTGCCCTGGAGATACAAACACTGGCGGGGATGGATGTTGGCTTTGGCCGCACAAGAACCGCCAATGAAAAAGAAGGCGTGTATTATGTATGCTTTACGTACATGGAAGAAGATGCCGGCGTGTACGCCGCTAAAGCGTCGGTTCGCATTGCAGAGTCGCTCACCAACGGAACGGAGTATAACCTGGACGAAGATATTCAGAAGCTGCGTGAGATACGGGAAGATACCCGGCTGGGGCCTTCCACCGGCTGTATCGTGGAAGAAGCGGCGAAGCGGAATATCCCGTATATCCGGCTGAACAAACAAAGCCTGGTTCAGCTGGGCTATGGCGTTTATCAAAAAAGAATAAGGGCTACAATTGCCTCCACCACTTCCAATATTGCCGTTGACATTGCCTGTGATAAAGAAGAAACAAAAATGCTGCTGGAAGCCGCCGAAATACCCGTACCGAGGGGAACGGTGATCCGTACAGAAGCCGGGCTGGATGAAGCCATCAGCAAATTCGGTTACCCCCTGGTGATAAAGCCCATCGACGGCAACCATGGCAAGGGCAACACCACCAACATTACCACCAGGGAGCAGGCACAAAAAGCTTTTGAAGCAGCCAAGAGCTACAGCCGCAGTGTGATCGTGGAACGCTTTATCACCGGTTATGATTTCCGTTGCCTGGTGATCAACAATAAATTTATTTGTGCCGCCCTGCGCACACCTGCTTCGGTGGTGGGCGATGGCGAACACAACATTCAATGGCTGATCAATGAAACAAATAAAGATCCACGGCGTGGATACGGGCATGAAAAAGTGCTGACCCAGATAACTGTTGACCAGTTTACACAGAAAATGCTTGATGATGCAAAAATCACCTTAGAGACCATCCCGGAAAAAGGCGAACGGGTGTTGCTGAAACCAACAGCCAACCTTTCCACCGGCGGCACGTCCACCGATGTGACTGACGAGGTACATCCCGCCAATGTTTTCATGTTTGAACGCATTGCAAAGATTATAGGCCTTGACATTTGCGGCATCGATGTAATGGCTACCGATTTAAGAACACCCGTAAGTGAAAACGGCGGGGCCATCCTGGAGGTAAATGCAGCCCCTGGCTTCCGCATGCATATTGAACCGGCCGAAGGGTTACCCCGCAACGTGGCCGAACCGGTGATTGACATGCTGTTCCCCAAAGGAAGTGTGGGAAGGATACCGATCATAGCCGTAACCGGAACCAATGGCAAAACCACCACTACCCGGTTAACAGCCCATATAGCAAAATCCGCCGGCAAAAAAGTGGGGTACACCACCAGTGACGGTGTGTATATACAGAACCAGCTCATGATGAAAGGCGATTGCACCGGTCCCATATCATCCACGTTTGTATTAAAAGACCCCACGGTTGATTTTGCCGTGCTGGAATGTGCCAGGGGTGGCATCTTAAAAAGCGGGTTGGCTTTTCAGAACTGTGATGTAGGCATTGTGACGAATGTGGCGGCCGATCACATTGGCCTGGGCGGCATTTATACCGTTGAACAAATGGCCAAGGTGAAAGCCGTGGTGCCCGAAACTGTTTTTCCACATGGCTATGCCATCCTGAATGCCGAAGACGACCTCGTATATGCCATGAAGAACGACCTGAAATGCAACATCGCCTTATTCAGCATGGATGAAAACAATCCACGGATCAAAACGCATTGTGCGGCGGGTGGACTGGCATCGGTTTATGAGAACGGGTATGTAACCATCATGAAAGGAACCTGGAAAATTCGGGTGATGGCAGCCAAGGATATTCCACTTACGTATGAAGGGAAAGCCATGCACAACATCGCCAACTGCCTGCCCGCCGTACTGGCTACCTATTTATACCGCGATATCAGCATCGATGATATCAAACTCGGCTTACAGACCTTTATGCCCGGCGAAGCATTAACTCCCGGCCGTTTGAATTTTTTCAACTTTAAGAACATTACATTCCTGGCCGACTTTGCCCATAACCCGCATGGCTTAAAACTGCTTTGCGACTTTGTCAGCAAATTAGATTATAAAACCAAGGTGGGTGTGATCAGCGGCACCGGCGACCGGCGGGATGAAGACATCATGGAACTGGGTGAGATATCGGCCCGGTATTTCGACCAGATTATCATCCGCTGCGATAAAAATCTCCGGGGCCGTACGGCCGATGAAATCATTGGTTTGCTAAAAGATGGTATTAATAAAGTAAACCCCCATGTTCCCACCATGGTGATCGCCAATGAAAATGAAGCGCTGGAATATATTTATGCCAACCAGGTACCCGGGGCTTTATATACCATCATGTGCGATGTGGTGGCGGGTGCGCTGGACAAGATAAAAGAACTGAAGGCGAGAGAAGAAAAAGAACAATGAGCAAGGAACAAGGAATTAAGAATGATGAAGTATTGAACTCCGATCCTTGTTCATCATTCCTTGTTCCTTGTTCGATATTCAGTACTTTT
>DMRT01000138.1 GCA_003455235.1 Chitinophagaceae bacterium | reverse complement strand
AATAAAGTTTTTGGGTAACAAAAGTTACGTCTTACTTATACTTCAGCTTGAACCAGAACATAATCACACTCATGGTAAGCACCATCACGTTGGTATAAATGATGGCTGCATCCTTCATGAGGATACCATACATCAGCCAGCAGCAGGTACCAACAAGCAGCAGGATCATCATCAGCATGGAAATATCCTTTACCGATTTTGTTTTCCATATGCGGATCACCTGCGGTAAAAAAGTAATGGACGTAATGGTGCCTGCTAAAAGGCCCAGAATGGATGCTGCTGTCATTGAGTTAGTTTAATGCCGGGGCTGCTGTTTGTCGTTTGCGTTCGCCGATCTGCTGGCGCCACATGGCGTAATACAGTCCTTTTTCTTCCAGCAGTGTATCGTGTGTGCCTGTTTCCGCCACTTCTCCTCTTTCCAGTACATAGATGCGGTCGGCATGCATGATGGTGCTTAAGCGGTGGGCAATCAGGATGGTGACCTGTTCCTTTTGTGAAGAGATGTCGCGGATGGTATTCGTGATCTCTTCTTCGGTCAACGAATCAAGGGCCGATGTGGCTTCATCAAAGATCAGCAGGTGCGGTTTGCGCAACAGGGCCCGGGCAATGGACAGCCGTTGCTTTTCACCGCCCGATAGTTTCAATCCGCCTTCCCCAATCATGGTATCCAGTCCTTTCTCGGCCCTGGCAAGCAGGTTGGTGCAGCTTGCTTTTACCAACACATCATTCAGTTCGGCTTCGGTGGCCGATGGATTTACAAACATCAGGTTTTCCCGGATGGTGCCGCTGAACAGGTTGGTATCCTGTGTTACAAAACCAATTTGTTTGCGCAGGTCATCGAAGCGCAGTTCTGTTTCATCGAGGTTATTGTACAGTATTTTCCCTTCCTGTGGCCGGTACAATCCTACCAGCAGTTTCATCAGGGTGGATTTGCCGGATCCGGATGGGCCCACGAAAGCAATCGTTTCGCCGATCTTAACATCGAAGCTGATACCGTTGATGGCCTTATGCGCTGCGGTTTGGTGTTTGAAGGAAACCTGGTTGAAGGAAAGTGTTTCAATATTATTCAGCGGCTTCGGCATGGCGGGGTCGCTCTCCGGCTTTTTCTGCATCAGGTTGTGGAAGTTGTTCAGTGATGCTTCTGCTTCCCGGTACGAAAGCAGGATATTACCGATCTCCTGCAGCGGGCCAAATACAAAGAAGGAAAATATCTGCATGGTTACCAGCTGGCCTGCATTCATTTCGTTATGAAAGATGAGGTACATCAGGATAAAAAGAATTACCTGGCGGAGTGTATTTACAAAAGTTCCCTGCACAAAACTGATGCTGCGGATCTTTTTTACCTTCTTCAGTTCCAGTCCCAGTATTTTATAGGTATTCTTATTCAGCCTTCCCACTTCCTGCTCGGTGAGACCGAGGCTTTTCACCAGTTCGATGTTACGCAGTGATTCGGTGGTGGAGCCGGCCAGGGCAGTGGTTTCTCCCACGATTTTCTTCTGGATGATCTTGATCTTTTTGCTTAAAAAATTGGTGATGATGGTCAGCAGGAAAATACCAACCACATAGGCTACGGGAATGCTCCAGTGTATATACAAGGCTGCATACACAAACACAAATACCACCCCCACAATCACACCAAATAAGATGTTGATGAAATTGGTCATAAACCGTTCCACATCCGATCTTACTTTCGTTAAGATAGAAAGTGTTTCGCCGCTTCGCTGGTCTTCAAATTCCTGGTAAGGCAGTTTCATGGCATGCTGCAGCCCGTCGGTAAAAACACGGGCGCCGAACTTCTGAATCACCACATTCAGAAAATAATCCTGGAAGGCTTTGGCAATACGGCTGATCATGGCAACCGTAACCGATGCAATAAGGATATACCAAACACCGGGTTTACTCCAGGAGAATGCACTGAAAAAATCTTCCCGGGCAACTTTGCCATTTTGAAAATCATTGGCAAGATTGATGAGCTTACCCAGCAAAATAGGATCAACCAATGAAAACCCGATATTAATGCTGGCCATTAATAACGTAAATGTCACCAGCCATTTGTGGGGCCTGAGGTACTGTAATAATACTTTCATGAAGAAAATTTGATTTGCAAAAGTACATTGAAAGTTTTCAATGCATCAAATATTGTACAAGTTCGGGAAAAGTGACAAGATTGCATGAAGGGGAAATACAGGATGAACCACATAGGGCATAGGAACATAGGGGTTACACATAGACTTGTAAGTTCTTCTATGTGCCTTATGTTCCTATGTGGTTCAAAGAGATCAAGGATGCCGCAATTTGCGACCACCTGCCTTTGCAATACATTATCCTCCCCACCCCTCCCTGTCTAAACTCCGGTACTGGATGGCTTCTGCCAGGTGTTCGGATTTAATGTCGTTACTGGCAGCCAGATCGGCAATGGTGCGGCTTACTTTCAATATGCGGTCGTAGGCCCGGGCACTGAGATTTAATTTTTCCATCGCGGATTTTAAAAGGCTTTGCCCGGATGCATCAATCACACAGATTTCCTTGAGTTGTTTGCTGCTCATCTGTGCATTGGCATAAATACCGTCGGTCGTTTTATACCGTTCCTGTTGTATGGTTCGGGCACTGATCACCCGTTCCCGGATGTCAGCACTTTTTTCAAACTGTTTCTTTGATGCCAGTTCATTAAAATCAACCGGTGTTACTTCCACATGC
>DMRT01000339.1 GCA_003455235.1 Chitinophagaceae bacterium | reverse complement strand
CCATGCACATAGCCGATGTGCTTGCCAGCGGCTGGGAGTAAAACCGTAAGGATTTGTAAAGATTTTCAAAGAACTGTCCCCGTATTTTTACCGTATATAAGGTTAAACGTTAACCTTGAAACAACTTACCGCCGGACTAATCCTGTCTGCATGCTTTATTTCCTGCCGCAATAACCAGGCACCGCTGGTAACGGCTGTGTTTGCCGATAGCCTGGTCAGTCATTACACCGAACCGCCCGAATACCGCTCCAATGAAGCCGATCTTTTGTTCTGGAAGAAACGTATAGACCCGGCTCATCCCGGACTGGTGAATGAATTGCGTTATGCTTCTGCACTTGTTCAGCGTTTTCATCTTTCGGGAGATGTCAGTCACCTCGTTGCTGCCGACAGTGTGTTGCACCTGGTTGACAGCATCTATGATCATAAAGAGCCGGCGCCTGTGATGGCTTTGCTGCGCAACAGTATTCTGCAACATCAATTTAAAAAAGCCGCTACATTGCTGGAAGTGGCCCGGAAAGCAAACCTGAAACCCTACGACGATTATGCTGCCACATTTGATGTATCGTTCGAACTGGGACAATACCTGCTGGCAGAAACCTCCCTGAAAAAAATCAGTAGTGCCACTGACTATGGGTATCATTTCCGGCGGGCAAAAATGGCTCATTACAAGGGTGAACTGGACAGTGCCATTGCTGCCATGAACCGGGCGGCAGAAATGGCCGGGCCGGATATTTCATTGCAGCAGGCTGCTTTATCCAATACAGCCGATCTGGAACTTCATAACGGCAACCTCCAAAGGGCAGCCGAACTTTACCTGCAGTCGATACGATTAAGTACTGCCGATCTTCATTCCATCATCGGCCTGGGATGGATATCCCTCGTGCATGATAAAAACGATTCCCTGGCAGAAAGACTGTTTCTTTTTGTTCAGTCAAAAACAAAAGCACCCGACATCCTGTATAAATTATCACAGGTGGCTGAGGCAAGAGGTGATACGGTGCTGCAGAAAAAATATGCCCTTCAGTTTGCGGCGGTGGTAACTGAACCTGTTTATGGAAACATGTATAACAAATACCTGATTGAACTTTATACAGGCGTCCTCAGGGAACCCATGAAAGCTGAAGCGCTTGCGGAAAATGAATTGAATAACCGGTCAACTCCCCAAACCCAGGCCTGGGTTGCCTGGGCGCATTATTGCAATGGCCGGATCGCTGATGCGGATAATGTGTACAAGCAGTATGTTTCCGGTAAGCCACTCGAAGGATTGGAACTTTACTGGATGGGAAAGATGATGCAGGGGCTGAAACGGGGGTATAATGCACAGCAGTTTTTTAAAGCAGCGTATAAGAACCGGTATGATCTTGCCCCCGGTATGGTAAAAGACCTGGAAAAAGCACTGGCTGAGTAATACGGCACCGGAAAGTAAAGCCCCCGCGTCAATGCAGGGGCTTTGTTAATAGATTAATGAAGCCGGAGACTTAATCCCCGGATGGACCGTACCTGTTTGTCGGGCCCTTCTACTTTGGCATCGTCGAAGATCACGATGGAACCGGGTGCACAGCGCTCCATTAATTTTTTAACGGGCGCCAGGCTGTTGCTGTTGATGAACCCTGTCTCCACGTTCCGGAAGTTGGCCCCGGAAAAATAAACCGTGGCGCTCACCACTTTAAACGGGGCATCAAATACGAAGTCTTCCACTTCGGCACGGCAGTACTGTTGTGCCCTGAAAACGGTTGCCAGCATTTTACCAGGCTCGTCTTTTTCCTGGAAGTTAAGAGTATTAACTTCTTTGCTGACGGCAGGCGAAACGGATGCTGCTGTCATTGCATTGTTGGTAGGGCGGATGTGTTCGGTTGCCGGAAACAGTGCCGGCAGAATGGAAAGGATCAGGTACTTCATTTTGCGGGGTTTTGATGGTGAGGAATGGTACCCCAAAATAATATTCCATTCGTGAAAGGAATGTTATACTACGGTCTTCGTGCTGCCTTCTCCGGTGGCAGACCCGGATACGCAGGATCTGTTTTACAACGCAGAACGTTTATGCTCTTTCAATACGGCAAATAAAGCAGCAGGCCTCTGCATTCCGTGCATGCAGGTACGCTACGTACGGATTTTCCGCAAAGATCTCCGGTATCAGTTCATCCACATCGGCATCACCCACCAGTTTTGCAAATACCATTTTCTGCGACGTACTGTAGCCGATCAGGGATAACGGAAAGTTTTCTTTATCGGCCTTGATCTCCGGTGGAAACCGGTGAACATCTGCATACTGCTCCACATCAGCAGCATGTATAAAGATGGGACCGGGTTGATTAAAGGCATTGTCAATTCCAAACGGACTATGCGATAAAAGCAACCGCTTGTCTTCACCCACGCTGAATGCTTTTAAGGAAACCCGGCAGGGGCCCTTTCCCCTGGCTACCTGCTCAATTACTTCATGGCCGAAATCGTCTCTGCGGCTCGCTCTTATCTGTTGGGCATATTCCCGGCTGAGGGGAACGATCCTGAATTTTTTCATCTTGAATAATTTAGAATACGAAACTGCAGCAGGCAGGAATGATGACCAACCCGGAACTTGCGGACTTTATTCCCCCGGGAAAATTTTTGCAGCTTCCCAGCCCAGAATGGCCGTCTTTTTTCCGCTGCCCCAATGATAATCGCCGATGATACCCGATGACTTTATTACCCGGTGACAGGGGATGAGGAAGGCAACCGGGTTACTGCCGATGGCTGTTCCGACAGCCCTGGAAGCACCGGGGTGTTTAATATCTTCCGCAATGGATGAGTATGTGGAAATATCACCAAACGGTATACGTAGTAAAGATTGCCATACTTTCAGTTGAAACGGAGTTCCTTTTAAATGCAGTTTTACTTTCTGCAGGTCGGCCCAGTCGCCGGAAAAAAACCGCAAAGCATCCTGCTGTATCATGTCGGTTTTTTGAACAAGTGCTGCATGGGGGAAGAAATGCTGAAGGTTGATGAGACCTTCTTTCTCATCCTTTACAAAAGCAAGCTGGCAGATGCCTTTGGCTGTGGAAGCAATAAGGATATCACCGAAAGGAGTTTCTGCAAAACTGTAATTGATCTTTAATGCTTCCCCGCCATTTTTGAATTCACCGGGGGTCATTCCTTCAATGCCGATAAACAGGTCATGCAGCCGGCTGGTACCCGAAAGCCCGGTTTCAAAACTTACATCCGACAGCGGCCAATCTTTTTTCAGCAATCCTTTGGCATATTCCACGCTGATGAACTGAAGAAATTTCTTCGGGCTTACACCGGCCCATTCCTTAAACAGCCGTTGAAAATGAAAAGGACTCAGGTGCACCTGCCGGGCCACTTCATCCAACGCCGGTTGTTCTTTGAAATTCTCTTTCAGGTAAACAATGGCTTTTTCGATGCGTTCGTAATCGGTTATCATTGTACAAAAGTAAATGAGCCAAGCACTAAATAAAACCCGGTTCTTGCGGTATAAAAAAATAAATACGGCAAGCAACGATTTTATTTATCCGGATGTCTTGCTATAAACTGAATGTATGAAGCCCGTTTTTAAACCACCCTTTTTTATTCTTGTATGTACGCTCTTGGCTGTTTCTTCCTGTACAAAGCCTGCAAAAGACGATACCGGCACCGGACTGGCAGGTGATTGGGATTGGGTGCAGACCGACGGGGGCATTGCAAACCACATTCATGAAACACCTGCTTCCACCGGTAAGAATATTGTCCTCCGGATCAGCGGCAATAACAGCTACCAGGTCATCACCAATGGGGTGATCACCAACCAGGGAACCATCGATTTCACATCGCAGGTATGCATTCACGACAACAGCAGTAAAAAAGTAATCGTATTTTCCAACCCGCTCGAACTGCCGATGATGATTGAGAAGCCCATCGGTTCAACACTGGAACTTTCCGACAATGCCAACGACGGTATCCTTGTTCAGTACCGGCGCAAATAATTCAGTTCAGAAAAATATCCGCTCAATAGTCCAGTATGCCGCAACTAACGTAATAAGGACGGAAAGGGGTATTACCACCGTGTTGCGGTAATATGGTTTTTTGCCAAATCATTTTCCAAACACGAGGAATGCCGATACAATAACGGCCAGTTGCCCGAGTTCCACACCCACATTGAACATCACCAGTGAAGTGAGGTAGGAATGCTGCGGCAACCCAAGTGTGCCCAATGCATTGGCAAATCCCATCCCATGTACCAGCCCGAAGAGGAAAACAATGCCGATCCTTGATCTTTTCAGTGAGGGGGAGAGAATATTTTCCAGCGCTACATATATGATGGATAAGGCAATGATGGGCTCAACGATCCCCGGTGACGGGGTGAATACATTAAACATGGCCAATCCAAGCGTAATGGAATGCGCAACGGTGAATGCGGTTGCCTGCCAGAGCACGGGTTTTAATTCCGGGCTCAGCAAATAAAGACTCAGTACAAAAAGGATATGATCGAAACCGAGCGGCAGGATATGGGTGAAGCCCAGCTGAAGGTATAGTATCGCCGCTTCGGAGCGACTGAGTTTTTCCAGTTCCTGCACATTATCGTGTGCATACACAGACTGGCTAACCAGCAAAAAAATGATCGCCAGTCCTATTGACTTTTGTATAAGGTTGCTGTTATTTGAATTCAATCTGTCCATGCAAAATATATGAACCATACAGGATCCCTGTAAAACCTTCTGTGTTTCTATGTGCCTATGTGGTTCAAAATAGTTAAATCGGTCTAAAAACTGATAGCAAATTTCACCCGGGCAAACAAGGGAGTTCCCGGCGTATAATGCAGTTCATTCACCGGGCTTACCTCGTTTCTCAGTTGCGATTCGGTGGCAAATTGTGCTTCGTTCCATTTTACATTGAAGATATTCTCAACGGCAACACCAACCTCATAGCGGGGTCTTGTATAGTTGATGGACGCATCCAGCAGGAAGTACCCTTTGGCTGTGATGCTGTTGTCTTTATTGGCGGGTCTGTTTTTGAGATACCGGTAACTGATGCCGCCATTGAAACCTTTCTTCTTGTTGTAATAAATACCACCCACGCTGGTAAAAGTGGGCGCCAGCGGAATATAGTCGGCGCCTTTCGGTTCACCTATAGCACGTGGCTTCGTAAAATTGAAATTGGCTGTGGCAAAAAGATTCCGGGTAAACTGGCAACGGGCAAGCACGTCAATGCCCATCCGTTTGCTTTTGCCGCTTGGTTCTATCACGCCGGCATCACCTACGTATACAAACTCCTGGTCAAGGTGCAGGTACCAGGCGGCAATATTGAGAAACAGGTTGTCTGCAGGCTTCAGTATCACACCCAGGTCGGCGCCATACGCTGCCGGCAGAATTTCTTTACCGGCATTTTCCACCACCACCCGGGTATCGTTGCTGTGAAAGCCCTTGCCGCCTTTCACATACACCTGTACCGATTTGCTGATGCTGTACTGGATATTCAGTTTTGGACTCAGGGTTGCTTTGCGTTGAGAAGGCAGCTGCGGGTTCTGCAGTTTGTCAAAGTACCGGAAAGTGAAGTAATCAATGCGCAGACCGGCATTGATGAGCCAGTTGCCAATGCTTAACTGCTGATCGGTGAATGCAAAAAGATTCATCTCTTTCACATCACCGAGTTTGATGTTGCTGAGAAACTGCCTGTTTACGGCAGTGGCCAGCCGGCTGTCTTTCGTGGCATCATACCGCAGCCCGATGCCATCGGATGAATTGAGCACCGCTTTACCGATGAATGTTTTTTTGGAAAGCATGCTGCTGTAACCAAGTATATTCCTTTTCTCCGCCTGGTAAATTTCATCACCATTCACCGGGTCGGCCAGGAAGAAGGTGAAATTGGAGTACAGGTTGAAAACATACCGGCTGTAAAATACCTGGTTTGTCCAGCTGCCGCCATTCTTCAGCTGCGTGGAAAAAATGAGGTTGGCATTATAGCGGTCTGTGTTACCGCCTTCCGACGGATCGATGGAGCCAAAGCGGTCGATTGTTCCGCCTTTCACAGCCCGCTCAGGCACCTGCCCGCTTGCATCCCATTTGCTGCTGAACGCCGATGCAGAAAATGACAGCTGGGTGGAAAGAGACAGGGCTGCATTGTACTTCCCAAACAGGTTTACTCTTTTAAACCGCTGTTTGCTGATGGTAGGCCCATCGGTATAATTAAAATCACCGGCAATATAAGCGCTCTGCCTGTCTTTGTTTTTTTTGATCAGGTCGATCATCGCCAGTGTACGCAAGGTATTGAACCGTCCGCCATCCACTTGTATCAGGCTCTTTGAAATGTTCCTGAATGTGGAAAAGGATACATAACCGGCCGTATTAAGGTTACCATGACTGGTATAATAAGGCCCGGCGCCGAAATCGATGTTGTTGATGGTTTCGGGAATGATGAAATGTGCATCGGCATATCCCTGCCCGTGTGCATGGCTTACCATGTTCACCGGCATGCCATCCACGCTTACCTGTACATCGGTTCCATGGTCGCAGTCGAAGCCGCGAAGAAATATCTGTTCGGCTTTTCCGCCGCCGGCATGCTGGGCAATGAATAGCCCGGGAACGGTCCGTAATAATTCCTGCGTGTTCTTCACCGGCTTCAGGTCCAGGTCAATCTTGCTGATGGTGCTGAACCGGGAAGCGGCTTTGCTTTCCAGGGTAACCGTTCTCAGGTTGATAAGATCGGTTTGCAGGGCAATAAGGTTTTCTTTATTAGGCACAGCCGGTAACGTAACCTGTTTATAGCCGATGAGGCTTACCGTGATGGAGCCGGCAGAGCGGAGGGTGAAATATCCATCCTGGTCGGTAACGGCTTTTGCACCGGCAGAAGCTGCATCGGCTACCGTTACGCCTTCCAGTGGCTGGCGGCTGGCGGCATCCACCACCTTTCCCCGTATGGTGTTCTGCGACAGCGCTGCCGTGGAAATAAAAAGGCAAAGCAAGGCCGCTATAGTTGTTTTGAGTTGCATAGATTCTTTTAATAAGTAAAACATAAACGGGCTGCCCTTATCATGCTAAATGAAGGGAGCTGGCATTACCGCATGGTTTCATGCGGCCGGTTAAAATTCCTGGTTACGCTTTTGGAGGAGGATCATCCTTACGGCTGTCTGATAAGGCGAGGGTAGCGGTGAGAAAAAAGCTATGGTCATTATCTGAAAACTGTGGTGCTGTTTCATCCTGTATGGATGAAACAAACTGATCGTTTGACGGGATGTCTTTTTTAGAAGAAGGTCTCTCTTTGGCGGTGCCATTTTTCTTTTCATCATCGGCCACCTCTTTGTGTACATGGAATTTGCCGTTCTCATAATGTACGGTGGCCATGTGTTGTGTATAATAAAAAATATGGGCGATGCCATCGGTGATGTATGGACTGAGGGGCCGCAGGATTCCCGCCG
>DMRT01000228.1 GCA_003455235.1 Chitinophagaceae bacterium | reverse complement strand
AATAATCGCCATGGCGATATTCTTTTCAGTGCTTACCGGGCTTTATTTTCTCAACAAGTTCATCCGCCAGAAAACCGGCTTGCCTGCCCCGGAGATCAATGCCAAAAACTGAGATTGTTGTAACTTCAACATCCTTTCTCCATCATTATGAAAAAAATACTATTACTATTTCCGGCCATTGCTTTCGCAGCAATAATCCACGCACAAACGTCAACCGAATACAATAACCAGGGGCTGGCAAAATTCAAAGCCAAAGATTACAACGGCGCCCTGCCCGATTTCAATAAGGCCATTGAGCTGGATCCAAAGAATGAGAAAGCCCTGCACAACCGCGGACTGGTGAAATATGCCTTAAAGGACTATGAGGGAGCCATTAAAGACCATAGCAGCGCCATTCAGCTGAACCCGAACTATTCAAATGCATATAACGATCGTGGACTGGTGTATTACCGCCAGAATAAAACAAGCGAAGCCATACAGGATTATACCAAAGCGATTGCAGCCGACCCCGCTTATTTTGCTGCATACAAGAACCGGGCAGTTGCCTACTATTCTGTAAAGAATTACGCAGAGGCAACAAAAGACTATGGGAAATGCATCGAGCTGCAACCCGGCAATGCCGACGGATATGCCGGGCTGGCCAACATAAAAAATATTCAGAAAGATTACCCCGGGGCCATCAAAGACTTTAACAAAGCCATTGAACTGGATCCAAATTCGGCGGCCACCTATCTTAACCGGGGCAACGCAAAATTCCTGGTGAATGATATGGAAGGCGCCCTGGTGGATTTTAAAAAGGTTACGGTATTGCAGCCGGACAACGGCAATGTGTATTTCAACCTCGGGGTTATTTATGCGGGGCAGAAAAAAAGCACCGAAGCCATTGCCGCGTTCAAAAAATACAATGCCATACTGCCCAATGAATGGAATGGGTATAAAGGAACAGCTGATGTGTATTTCCTGCAGCTGAATAAATACGACAGCAGCGAATACTTCTACAGCAAGGCATACCAGATCAACAAACAGGAAAAAGATATCCTGCAGCGCTACGGGTACAGCCTGCTTAACCAGAAGAAATTTTCCGAAGCCATTGCGATGTTCAAAAACCAAATAGCCTACCTGCCGGATGATTACTGGGGTTACTATAACCTGGGCGCTGCCTACAGCATGAACAAGCAGCCGAAAGAATCGATCAGCAGCCTGGAAACAGCTGTTAACAAAAGGATGACTGAACTCGATTACTGGCAAAGCGACAAGAACCTGAACAATGTGCGCATGCTTGAAGATTTCAAAGGGATGGTAAAGAAATACTTTACAAAAGAAACACTCGCCAAATACCCGATGCTTTTCGGTGGTTTTTAAGTTTCGATACATGAAATATTCAAACCTGTTTTTACTGGTAAATGCCCTTTTATTATTTAGCCGTTGCAACAACCAGCATTCCTATTCAGCTCAGCCAGATACAACTGTTTGTTGCGGCGGAAACCTGCCGCAGCGGATCATGCCGGTAACTGATTCTTCTGTTATTTCTCCGGGTATTGTTTCTCATGCGGGAATGATATTCATCAGTGGGGGAGCATTTACGATGGGCGCTGCCGATGCCGAAGGCCGCAGCGATGAATACCCACAGCACAAAGTAAAGCTGGACGGATTCTGGATGGATGCTACCGAAGTGACCAATGCGCAATTCAGCAAATTTGTAGAAGCTACCGGTTATGTCACTACCGCCGAAAAAGCGCCCGATTGGGAAGAAATGAAAAAACAATTACCGCCGGGAACGCCAAAACCGGATGACAGTTTATTGGTGGCGGCTTCGCTGGTGTTTGCGCCTCCTTCTCATACCGTATCATTAATCGACCCTTCGCAATGGTGGGTATGGAAAAAAGGAGCGGACTGGAAACATCCCGGAGGACCTGGAACCAGCATCACGGGTAAAGAAAACTACCCCGTGGTACAGGTCTCCTGGTATGATGCCATGGCTTATTGCAAATGGGCGGGCAAACGGTTGGCTACAGAAGCAGAGTGGGAATTTGCTGCAAGGGGAGGAAAACAAAATAATAAATATCCCTGGGGCAATGAGGATATTGATAAAGGGAAACCAAAAGCGAACACCTGGCAGGGAAATTTTCCGGGCAGGAATTTAAACAGCGATCATTTTGAAAGGCTGGCCCCGGCAGGATCCTTCGAGCCAAATAGTTACGGATTGTACGATATGGCAGGTCATGTATGGGAGTGGTGCAGCGATTGGTACGATCCGGGTTATTATGCTTCTGTAAAAAACCAATTGAGTATTAATCCGGCCGGCGCTTTGCAAAGCAATGACCCGGAAGAGCCGGGTGTTCCTAAAAAAGTGGTAAGAGGCGGTTCCTTCTTATGCAATGCTTCTTATTGTAAGGGTTATCGTGTGAGCGCCCGTATGAAAACCTCCCCGGATACGGGTTTGGAGCATACCGGTTTCCGTTGTGTAAGCAATAAATGAAATCAACTGGGAAACCGGAACCATTTGCCATTCACCTCAATGAGCACATCGGCGGCACTGGGCCACAAAGGAGCGATCGTGTTTTTCGATTCCCATTCTTTCATGCCGTTTATCAATTCCTTCAGTTTGACAGGTTCGGTTTTGGAGCGGTCGTATTTTTCTTCCCGGTCCGTTGCGAGGTTAAAAAGATACGTGACTTTGTTCTTCTCATTCATGTATAATTTCCAGTCGCCCTGGCGGAATGCTTTTGAATAACCGCTTCGCCAGAAGAATACGTCGTGCGGTGTATTGTTTGAATGGAGATAGGGCAACAGGTTTACCCCATCGTACACCCGGTCGGCCGGTAATGAGGCCCCGCTTGCTGCTGCAATGGTGCTGAAGATGTCGAGCGAGGATACTGCCTGTTCAAATATTTTCCCTCCAGGTACTGCACCGGGATATTGCACAAAGAAGGGGACAGACAAGCCACCATCGAAATGCGTGCACTTGCCGCCCCGCAACGGCGCATTGTCTGTAGCACGGGTGTAGGTGGCGCCTCCGTTGTCGCTGATGAAAAAGACAAGGCTGTTATTCAGCAATCCTTCCTTCTCCAGCGTATGCATAACATTGCCTACGGCATCGTCGAGTGCTTCAATCATTCCATAGTAAACACGCTTTACGGTATCTGTAACATTCACTATGCGGTCAAAATATTTTTTGGGAATCTGGAAAGGATCATGCGGCGCATTAAAGGAAAGCGTTAATATATGCTTTGCACGATACATTTAGAAAAATATATATTTATTGAAAATATTTAAAAAATTGTACCTTCTCATAGACCCTCGGGTCTGCACTTATACCATTTTTTTTTGTCGT
>DMRT01000040.1 GCA_003455235.1 Chitinophagaceae bacterium | reverse complement strand
TCCAGATATCTTCACAAATGGTAACCGCCAGTTTTTTTCCTTTAAACTCCATCGCCTGCCAGTTGTAGGCCGGTTCAAAGTAGCGGTATTCGTCAAACACGTCGTAATTGGGCAGGCAGGTTTTGTGTGTGATACCTTTGATCTCCTTTTCATAAAGAAGAAATGCAGCATTAAAAAGATCTTTTCCCTGTTTAACCGGGTTACGGTCGGGCGCCCCCACCAGTACACCGATGGTATCTGCATGCTGTTTGATCTCCTCAATGGCTGCATAACTTTTATTGATAAAATCGTCGAACTCCAGGAAATCACGCGGCGCATAGCCGCACACACTCAGCTCGCTGAACACCACCAGGTCGCCACCCTGTTTTTTGGCTTCTTCAATGGCACAAATGATTTTTTGTGTATTGCTCTCAAAATTGCCGATGTGATAGTTCTGCTGCGCTAAAAAGATTTTCATTCGTATGCCACCAAGGGTGGATATTTATGCTTTTTTAAGAAATGATTCTTTTATTTTGTAAAGTTAAATTAAGTAAATGAGAATACTTGCCGCCCTGCTGTGCCTCTCCCTTGTTGTGACTTCCTGCAAAAACGGGGGAAACAGTCCGGATGTTTCCAATATCAAAATCCCCATTACCACCCAGCGTTTTGAAAAAGACCTGTTCGGGCTCGATACAACAAAACTTCCCGGCGGCATCGAACACCTGAAGGCAACCTATCCCGGTTTTGGTGAGAACTATCTTTATACCGTACTGGGCGCTGATCCCAAGTGGACGGCCGACACCGTTGCCGCCTATGTAAACGGGTTTATGCAATCGTACCGCAGTGTATACGACAGCAGCGAAGTGGTATTTAAAAATTTTACCCCGTATGAAAAGGAAATAACTAAAGGCCT
This sequence comes from Chitinophagaceae bacterium, assembly GCA_003455235.1. Lineage (GTDB taxonomy): Bacteria > Bacteroidota > Bacteroidia > Chitinophagales > Chitinophagaceae > Ferruginibacter. The sequence continues at coordinate 4,846 of DMRT01000040.1, read as the reverse complement.
TCAGTACATGAAGCATTATTTTCCCCGCTACAATACACCCAGGAGGATCATCACCTTCATCGGTCCGCTCAACGGTATTGGCGTGGCTGCTGCCGACGATATGCTTTGTGTGGGACTTCACCTGCACCTGGGCAAGGACTTTTCATTGTATAAGTCAGCGCTGGTAAGAGAAACCTATCCTGATTATGTGAGCCAGCGTTTTTCCCCGGAATATATTTCTGTTGATTGCATCAGCCTGCTGCTGCAGGATCTTTACCCCGAAAAGCAGGAAGACAGGCCCCTGGTGGAACAGATGGTGGAGAAAGGGAAACGGCTTTACCTGCTGAGCCGGTTATTACCGGAAAAGGAAGAATACCTGCTCATCGGTTACCGGGCAGACCAGTTAAAAGCCTGCTACGAAAGAGAAGCGTATATCTGGAGCCTGTTTACACAAAACAATCTTCTGCAGGTATCTGATAACAATGTGATCAAAAATTATATCGGGGAAAGTCCCAAAACACAGGAACTCGGTGAAGCCTCACCCGGTAACATCGGCAGCTTTTGCGGATGGCAGATCGTAAAAAAATTCATGAAGAAGAACACCGGTTTCACGATGCAGCAGCTGATGTCAACCGATGCGGAGACCATTTACCAGCAGGCGAAGTATAAGCCATAGTTTATGCCGCTTTTACCTGCTGCAATATCACTTCTGGTTTCTTACCCAGGTATTTCATCACCCGGAAATGAGAGGCGAGGGCGCCGAACAGGGTATCATATTTATTATATGGAAGATTGAACTCTTTGCATTTCTGCATCACAATCTTGCTGATGGCCGGATAATGCACATGGCTCACTCTTGGAAACAGATGGTGTTCGATCTGGAAATTCAATCCTCCTACAAACCAGGAGATGACAGGATTACCCATGGCAAAGTTGGACGTGGTTTTTACCTGGTGCTCAGCCCAGGCCGAATCAATATGTTTGCTGGCATCTAAGGGTACGTGTTCAAACTCGGTGTTCTCCACCACATGTGCCAGTTGAAATACCAGTGACAGGGTTAATCCCATGGTTGCATTAAGAGCCATATAGCCGATGATCCAGGGACCGAATCCCCATACCATAATAGGCAGCACCATATAAAAAGCAACGTAGAGTATTTTGGTGGCCCAGAAGACAATGTGATTTTTCAGGTTCATTTTCCAGGCTTCGGTGGTATAGATCTTGCCGGAAAAGTATTTGGTAAAATCCATGATGAATACCCAGAAGATAACCGATAATGAATACACGGGCACCAGGTACAGGTACTGGATCTTATGAGCCGGAACCCATTTCTGCGATTCGCACTGGCGGATGATGGGACTTTTGGCAATGTCGTCATCCACGCCATCTACATTGGTATAGGTATGATGAATGATGTTGTGTTTTTGTTTCCAGAAGAAAGAGCTCCCTCCCATGGCATTCAGGCTCAGGCCCAGGAAATCGTTCAGCCGTGGTTTGGTAGAATAACTTCCGTGGTTGGCATCATGCATCACACAAAAACCGATAGACGCAAGGACAAAACCCATCGTTGCACTGAGCAGTACGGCAATCCATGGATTAACCGGCGTAAACATGAGCACACTGTAAATGGCAATGGCGGTGAGGATGAGAATAACCGTTTTGCTGTACAATCTCCAGTCGCCGGTCTTCTTCATTTTATGGCTGGCAAAATATTCCTCCACGGACAATTTTACACTTTGATAGAAGTCGTTGTTGTGGTTGGAAAATGTGATTTTTGCCATGATGATTACCGGTTGATAGGTTATTGCTTGAACAGATTTATTACCGGTCAGAAAAAGAAGGGAATCCACGCCGGGAAACAATCCTGCCTTTCTGTACGGTTGCGATAAAGATACGGTAAAAAGCCCAATGAAGGTCAATCAGTTTAACTTAAACGGGGCACACATGTCAAATGCAGGGATTATGGCATTAAATGTCTTCTTATTGTTGGTGTTCTCCATCAGGTACGTACCATGCATTTTACCTATTTCCGAACGCAGGTTACACCCGCTCACATACTGGTACGATTCGCCGGGATTGATCTGTGGCTGTACCCCCACGACGCCCTCTCCTTCCACTTCCCGCTGGCTGCCGTTGCTGTCGTAAATATGCCAGTGCCGGCGTAGTAACTTTACGGCAAACGCATTATTATTTTCAATGGTGATGCGGTAAGCAAACATATACTCGCTGTTGACCGGGTTGCTGTAATCCGGCTGGTAGTAGGTTTCCACGCTGATGGTTATTCCTTCTGATACCTTCGAGATCATAGTGTTCGTTGCTTGCCCGTAAAAGTAACACTAAAATTTACTTTTTATTGTAAATTGGATACTGCACGAATGTTAAAATAACCATCATGCCTGTAAAAACACTTCACTACAGTAACGGGGAGATCACCATCGTATGGAAGCCGGATGTATGCATACATTCCGGCATTTGTTTCCAGGGACTGGCATCGGTTTTTGATCCCCGCCGCCGGCCCTGGATTGATATGAGCCAGGCGCATACCCTGCGCATTGTTGAGCAGGTAAAGCAATGCCCGAGCGGGGCATTAAGCATTGCAGAGAAAAAGAAGGTGGAATGAACTATTTAATGCTAAATTTTTTTAGCCTGTTTATACCCGTTCTTTAACAACCATTGCAGCACTTTATCCCGGTTATCTCCCTGGATAATGATCCCGCCATCTTTGACAGAACCTCCCGTACCGCAGAATGATTTCAGTTTCTTTCCGAGTTCTTCCCGGTCGGGAGTGGTTCCAGTGAATCCTTCCACCAATGTTACTGCTTTGCCCGCCCGGTGTTTGGTATCCAGCCGGATGCGGAGCCTTTGCTGCGAAGGTTCAATCGTGGTTTCGGCTTCTGTACTTTCTTCCGGCAGCTTAAAATCCGGGTCGGTGGAATACACCAGTCCGCCAAATGAATTCAGTTTCTTCTTTGCCATTTGATTCGTTTCAGATAATAACAGCTTTCAGGCTCAGGTCTAAACTTCTTGCCTGGTGAATGATGGCGCCGCTGGAAATAAAATCAACTCCCGTAGCCGCATAAGTTTCAATATTCCCGAGGTTGATACCGCCGCTTGCTTCCGTTTCGTATTTTCCGCCAATCAGTTTCAATGCTTCGGTAATCTGCTCTGGTTTAAAATTATCCAGCATGATGCGATGCACCTTACCCGTCGCCATCACTTTTTTTACATCTTCAAGAGTACGGGTTTCCACTTCAATTTTTAATCCCGGTTTCCGGTGCTGTACATAATCATAGGCTTTCCCGATTGCCTTTTCAATACCTCCGCAATAATCAATGTGGTTATCTTTCAGCATAATCATGTCGTACAGGCCAAAACGATGATTCTCGCCCCCGCCGATCCGCACGGCTTCTTTCTCCAGCAGCCGGAAATTGGGCGTTGTTTTCCGGGTATCGAGCAGTTTTGTTTTATACGGTTTTAATTTTTCGGTGTACTGGTGAGTAAGCGTGGCAATGCCGCTCATGCGCTGCATGCAGTTCAGCACCAGGCGTTCGCATTGTAAAATGGTATACACTTTCGCCTTTACTTCAAAGGCCTTTTCACCCGGCTGCATTGGTTCTCCGTCTTTTTTACACGGGGTGAATACCATATCCGGCTGCATGAAACGGAATATTTTTTCTGCCACTTCCATACCCGCCAGTATGCCGGCCTCCTTAATCTTCAAAACAGCCATGCCCTCTGCCCCGGCATCAATGGAGGAAAGCGTGGAATGATCGCCATCACCGATATCCTCTGCCAGTGCATTTTTAATGAGCCCGTTGAGTTGTGTGGTATAATCCATACCAACAAAGCTAAGAAAGAACGCAACAAAAAACCCCGGGATATCCGGGGCATTCTGTTTATTGTTTATGTGTTTTTATTTACTCTCAAACGTGATTTCCTGTACCAGTTGCTTATCACCCTTTTGCTTCATAAAGATGGTGGTACGAAAGGTACCATTGCGGGTTACCAGGGTACCAATGCAATATTGTGATCCGCCGTTCTCGCCCTTGTGCAGTACGTCAAAGGTTTTTACGGCATTGGTTCCGAAAAAATCCTTTAACACCAGTTCGGCCTGGCTGCGGCTGTAGCTGTTGCTTTTTTCCGGCATGTTTATCTCCACAGTGTTGTCAAAAAAGCGGGCCACGTCCGATGCATTACCGGCTTTCATCGCGTTGATCACTTCATCAATGCTGGCAAAAAATGTGAAGGAACTGATCAGCACACCTGTCATTATTAGCGTAAAAAATCGTTTCATTTTATGCAGCTTTTTTCACCGGGAATTCGACTAAAAACGTGCCAACCTGTGTTAAAATTGCCGCCCGGCAAGGCTATTTTATACCCACCCTGCAATAAAGAATGGTACTTAGCGGCAAATCTTTTAGTTTTACCGCATGGAAGATAAGAAAGTTATACTGATAATAATGGACGGCTGGGGACTGGGCAAGGTAAAAAACAGCGATGCCATCCAGCATGCGAAGACCCCTTTTGTAAATTCTTTATATTCAAAATATCCTAATACAACCCTGGTTACCTGCGGAGAAGCGGTTGGCCTGCCAGATGGGCAGATGGGAAACAGTGAAGTTGGCCACCTCAACCTCGGAGCCGGACGTATTGTTTACCAGGAACTGCAGCGGATAAACGTGGCCATCCGCACCGGTGAGTTTGCCAAAAATCAACCCCTGCTCAACGCCATCCGTTTTGCCAAACAGAAGGGAAAAACGCTGCACCTGATCGGACTGGTTAGTGATGGTGGTGTACACTCGCACATCAATCATGTAAAATCAATAACAGGCATTTGCAATTCCGAAGGACTTACCAATGTATTGGT
>DMRT01000208.1 GCA_003455235.1 Chitinophagaceae bacterium | reverse complement strand
AGCATCCTGCTCCAGCACACCGGCCTCGCCAATGATCTCTACAAAGGGTTCGCTGCTGCCGTCAATGATCGGGATCTCGGGTCCATTCACTTCAATCAGGCAATTGTCCACACCCATACCAACCAGGGCGGCAAGGATGTGTTCCACCGTGCTCACTTTGGCGTCTCCTTTCACCAGGGTGGTACCCCTTGAAGTATCAGTAACCAGGTCACAGTCTGCTTTTATGATGGGCATGCCGGCCAGGTCGATCCGCTGAAACTGGTAGCCAAAACCCGGGTTGGCCGGCTTCAGCGTCATGTCTACATTAATACCCGAATGAAGACCTGTGCCGGAAATACTTACCGCACTCGCCAACGTATGCTGCTTGTCTGGATTAAAGTTTTTATCCATGTGTGCCGAAAATTTTGTTGGCAAAGATATCTAAAATATAATGCCCGTGATAGATAATACCCAGGGGGGTTAAAACTGGAACTGGAAGCTGACAAAAGCGCCAAACTGGTTCTTTTTGCCGGCATAAATGGGGGTGGGCGAGAGGCGCCATACAAAATCGAGACGGAAGATCTTGAATATATTATCGATGCCCGTTCCTACTTCAATATAGCTGCGGCCATTGAGGGTTTTGAATGCGGGAACCTTGACACCGGATGTATCAATGATGTAGTTGGCGGTGTTGTTGGCGCTGCTGAGCGAACCCCACAATGATTTTACATTCCAGAACTGACGCCATTTCAGTTTACGGGTGAGGGGGATAAAACGAAACAGGCCTGATCCGAAGTTGTGTTCGATGTTGACGCCGGCATATTTATCACTCAGGTATTCGAACCGGTTCATCAGGTTATACGACGCCATGCTGTAATAAAACAGGTCGTTGCCCGGGTGATTTTCGAGGTTGGTAAAGGGCAGTGTGCCGTTGATAATGCCGCCATATATTTTATACCGGAGGGTGCCGTACGGGGATATCTTCATAAAGTCTTTGATGGTGGCCGAATACTTGGTATAGTCATAGGCGCTGTTGAACACACCCTTGATTCCTTTGGCAATCATCAGTTCCACGATGGGGTACTTGGTGCCCAGGGAGGTGCGGAAATAATCGGTTTCCAGGAACCGTTCCAGGTAGGCAAATCGCAGCTTCAGTGCAATTTCAAAATTGGTGAGGGACGTGCCGCTGGTTACCGGGTAATAGGATTTATAGGGCAGGTTCTGCAGTGGGGTATGTTGCCGGTGTGCAACAAACCACTCGGTGGAAAAGCCTTTGCCCAGTTCATTGAATACTTCAAAACGGATGTCCTTGGTGCGGATGAATTTCCGGGTCACATTCGGTTTGCGGATGGCGAGCGAGAAGATGTTGTCCTGGCTTACTTCACCCACCTGGTTGATGCCATTGTCCACATCATCGGTATAGGCCGCATGCAGGCGCAGCCAGTTGGGTTTCCGTTTGATGATCCAGTAAGCTTCGGCCTTTCCCTTGAACGATTGGTCCCTGGTGCCGTAGGCAAGGTATCCATGCAGGTAAACATTCTTCATTAGTTTATCCGTGGTACCCAGGTCAAAGCGAAAACGGGTTCCTTCCCATTGGTTTCCGCTGATCCAGTTGAACCAGGGACCGATCTCCACATAGCCGATCTTCCGGTAGCCGCTGGCGAGGAAGAGAAGGTTGCGCTGCAGTTTCTTGAATTTCGGCATGTCCAGCAATTTATCCATGGTGGCATAAATGGCTTTTTCGTTGGCCGACAGGGTGTCGTGCCGCAGGTTCTTCCAGGCCGAATCAGGTGTTTTATTCAGGTCTTCGGCTGTTTTCACCACTTCTTCAATATGCTGGTTGCTGAACAGGTTGGTGATGGAATCGCTGTTGATGTGAATGTCTTTGTACGAGGTGGTTTTTCGCCCGATGAGGGTCAGCGAATTCTTTCCCAAGGCCCGGAAATCGGCAAAGAATTTATCCCGGCTTAAAAAGAAGATGGAATCATTGATGGGAATAAATTCCTGGAACACGCTGATGCGGTCGATATAGTTGATGTTGGCATCCTTGCCCAGGTACATGGATATCTTGGTGATCTGGAATGTTTTTTCCAGTACCCAGGCATCGCCCTGGAATGTATTCTGTCCCGGCCTTTTCGGGTTGAATACAAAATGAAATAATTTTTTTCCGCCCAGCAGTTGGGTATCCGGAACGGCGAAGTTGTAATAGGCGTCAGCATTGTCGTTGAACGGACTGATAAAATCCTTGTCCATCACATTCACAAAATTGCTGTAGATGCTTACGTTCTGGTTCATCACACCCAGCAGTTTGCTGAAGCTCTCATTCTTTACGCCCTTGGTATTGCTGTTCTTGATGTATTCATAGAATTTCTTCGGGTTTTTCTGGTACGCATAATCACTCAGGCTTTCGATGAGGTACGCCGGCAGAAACGGAACGGCTTCCGATGTGCTGTCAATATTGTCAAAGATGAAAGAGAAATTCTTCAGCAGAAAATTCTTGCGGGCTTTGTCCGCATTAAAATTCTTTAAATCGATCTCCAGTTTGTTATATGCTTCGTATGAAAAATTTCCCAGGTCGTACCGGTTATACTGTTTCTTCTTGCTCATGATCTTCTTCCACAGGTACAGCCCCCGGTTGAATTTCACTTTTACCACCACATCGCTTCCGGCGCTTCCGTGGTCGAGCTGGATGGTAAGGGGCTTGCTATTGTTCTGCAGGGTTATGGGCAGCTTGTACAATGCATAACCGATATAACTCACCACCAGGGTGTCTTTACTGAAGTTGTTGAAATAAAAAGAAAAATTGCCGGCGCTGTCAGACGTTTTTCCCACGCCGGAACGGGCAAAGTAAACGGAAGCATAACTCACCGGCTCCTTGGTATGGCCATCGATGATCTTCCCGGAAAGCGACAAGGACTGGCCCAGGGCCGGTACCGATAAAAACACAATAAATAAAGCGGACAGTATGAACTTGAGTGTGGACAAACAATTGATTTTATACATTGGGTAAGGCCATAACAAAGCCAAAGGTATTTTATTTTTCATGCAACCTTCCTGTTAAAATGTTAAGCTGTTGGTATAGTATCAGGCAGCTGACAATTTTGTTACGTAAAAAACGGGGAGGTTTAAAAATTATTCCTGGCCATCATCTCCTTCAGCATCTTTTCCAGTTCCATCACCCGTTTTTCGAGTTCGGGGAGGTTTCTGCTGGCAGCCTGGCTGCGGAGTGCTGAGGTATAATCAAAGGCAGGGGAGCCGGTTACGGCCGAGTTGGGAGTTTTTATCGACTTGCTTACGCCGCTTTGTGCATTGATCTTTGTTCCATCGGCGATTTTTATGTGACCTACAATACCCACCTGCCCGCCGATCATTACATTATTGCCGATTTTGGTGCTGCCGCTGATGCCGCTTTGTGCAGCAATCACCGAATTGTTACCTACTTCTACGTTATGGGCAATCTGCAGCAGGTTGTCGAGTTTGGCGCCGGCTTTTATGAGGGTACTGCCAATGGTTGCCCGGTCGATGGTGGTATTGGCGCCGATCTCCACGCCGTCTTCCACGATCACATTACCGATCTGAGGGACTTTTTTCAGGGTGCCGTCTGCCTGGGGGGCAAAGCCAAACCCATCGCTGCCGATCACGGTGCCGGCATGAATGGTGACATTCTTCCCAATCACACAATCGTGGTAGATCTTTACACCGGGATGAATAATACTGTTGTCGCCGATCACCACATGGTCGCCGATAAAGGCATTGGGATATATTTTTACCCCGTTACCCACCACTACTTTTTCGCCCAGGTAAGCAAAAGCGCCGATGAATACCTGCTCACCGGTTTTGGCGGTGGCGGCAATATAAACAGGTTGCTGGATACCGGAGAGCTGCTGCCGTTGTATCTGCTGGTATTTATCGAGCAGTGTGGCAAATGCCGAATAGGCATCCGGAACCTTGATAAGTGCGGCACTGACGGGTTGTTTTAATTCCTGCGCTTCATTGATGATGATGATGCTGGCGCCGGTGGTATATAAAAACTCTTCGTACTTGGGATTGGCCAGGAAGGAAAGCTGACCCGGCTGTGCTTCTTCAATCTTGCCAAATGAACCCACCGCGGTTTCCGGGTTTCCTTCCACCCGGCCGTTGATCATCATGGCTATTTGTGCGGCAGTGAACTGCATAGTCGGTCAATGGTTAATGGTTCATAGTTCATGGTTAATAGTTAATGGTATTGTCCATGAACCACATGGCTATATTCTTGGATAACAAATGTAATATTTTTTAACAGAGCCCATCAGGTTTTGATTGATCAGGGCATTGTCTACTTCAGAAATATCCTTTACCTCCCCGTTTTTGAACAGGATATGGATATGTTCCTTGCCGGGATCGTAGGTGCTGCTGGTTACATCGCCGGCAAATACCAGCCACGAAGCTTCTTCTGCTGACAGCTGCAGCTTTGTGCATGCATCTTTTATCTTCTCCTCCACCAGTTTTCCATCAGCGGGTGCAGCCAGGTACTGCACTTTCAGCAGTTGCCGGTTAATGATACCCCGGCAAAGGGTGGCCAGCACCTTGTCTTCGTGATTACTCCATCCTTTAATGGCAGCCAGCAGGTCAACATCGTCCAGCCGGCAAAACTCTTCGAGGGTTACGGTATGAATGGGCTGGTTGATAAAATTATCCAGGGGTTTTTGTGTGGCGGCTTTCAGGTATTTGGCCCGTTTGATGATCTGCTTCAGCATCTGCTCGGCGCAAAGCACCGTTTTATGCAGGTACACCTGCCAGTACATAAGCCGGCGGGCCACCAGGAATTTTTCGATGGAGTAAATGCCTTTTTCCTCCACCATCAGTTCGCCGTTATAAACCGTCAGCATCTTCAGTATGCGGTCGTAAGCGATCACGCCTTCGTGAACACCGGTAAAAAAACTGTCACGGGTGAGGTAATCCATCCGGTCTACATCCAGTTGCCCGCTGATGAGCTGGTAAAGAAATTTTTTCGGGTATTTATCCGTGAATATATCCAATGCAAGCTGCAGCCGGCCGTTGAACTGTTTATTCAGTTCTTCCATGATCATCAGCGATATCTTTTCATGGTGCATGCCTTCGATCAGCACGTGTTCCAGGGCATGACTGAAGGGTCCATGACCCACGTCGTGCAAAAGGATGGCGATTTTGGCTGCCTGTTCTTCCGCGGCGCTGATATCGGCTCCCTTGCCTTTCAACTCATTCAGCGCATTGCACATAAGGTGGTAGGCACCCAGGGCATGGTGCAGCCGGCTGTGTACGGCTCCCGGGTAAACCAGGCTGGCCATGGCCATTTGATTAATACGGCGCAGGCGCTGAAAGAAGGGATGTATGATGACCTGGTTGATTAATTCATCATCGATGGTAATAAAACCATACACCGGGTCGTTGATTATTTTTCGGAAAGGCATTCAGGTTAGTGGTTTGTGGTTAGAAGTAAGTGCAGCACAAACCGTTTATTTTGTTAAAAGATGTACAAAGCTAAATAAAGCTGACCATCCTGATCATAAAAAATTAAATTTGTACGACTGGTCTGACGCTCCCGTCTGACCATTTTATTTCAAATCATTTGCGGTCAGCCGGGGATGCCGGATCGCCCAAACTTCAAACCACAAGCCTCAAACAACAAACCATATTATGAGCGTAGCAAAAATACTCTGGGTGGATGATGAGATCGACAGCCTTACATCACAAATCATGTTCCTGGAAGGGAAAGGCTATGAAGTACAGACCAAAACAAATGGTTTTGACGCCGTGGAATATGTAAAAGATAATATTGTGGATGTGGTGTTGCTGGATGAAACCATGCCCGGAATAACCGGGCTGCAAACACTGCAGCAGATAAAGGAAATGAACAGCACCCTGCCGGTGGTGCTTATCACCAAGAATGAAGCGGAGAATCTGATGGATGAAGCCATCGGCTCGCAGATCAGCGATTACCTGATTAAACCGGTAAATCCAAACCAGGTATTATTGAGTTTAAAAAAGATCATCGACAATAAACGGCTGGTGGCCGAAAAAACAACTTCCGCATACCAGCAGGAGTTCCGCAGCCTGTTTATGGCCTTGAACAGCAACCCGGATTATAACGAGTGGATGGAACTGTACCGGAAACTTGTTTATTGGGAACTGGAAATGAAAAAGAGCGACAGCCCGGAAATGCAGGAAGTGTTTCAAACGCAGAAAGCAGAAGCCAATACAGAGTTCTTTAAATTCATCTCAAAGAATTACGCATCCTGGGTAAGTCCTAAGAGCACCGAGAGTCCCATCATGAGTCATAACCTGATGAAGTTTAAAGTGTTTCCCCATCTTGAGAAGGGCGTGCCCCTGTTTTTTGTACTGATCGATAACCTCCGCTTTGATCAGTGGAAGGCCATACAGCCCATTTTTTCCGAAAGTTTCCGCATTCATGAAGAAGAAACATTTTATGCCATCCTGCCCACGGCCACCCAGTATGCACGCAATGCCATCTTTGCAGGCATGATGCCGGTGGATATTGAGAAAAAATTTCCGGTACAGTGGAAAAACGATGATGAGGAAGGAGGAAAGAACCTGTTTGAAGAAGAGTTTTTCAAGGCACAGCTGAAAACACTGGGTAAAGCGGATCTGAAATACTCGTATACCAAGATCACCAATAACAACGACGGGCAGAAGCTGGTGGATAATATCCATAACATGCTGGCAAACGACATCAACATCATTGTATACAATTTTGTGGATATGCTCAGCCATGCCCGTACCGAAATGGAAGTGCTTAAAGAACTGGCCGGCGATGAAACCAGTTACCGCAGCATTACCGAAAGCTGGTTCACCCATTCGCCGCTGCACCAGGCCCTGAAAAAAGTAGCCGATAAAAAACTCACCATGATCATGGCCACCGATCATGGAAGTGTGCGGGTGAATACGCCGGTAAAAGTGATCGGTGATAAGCAAACCACGGCCAACCTGCGCTACAAGCACGGCCGCAACCTGAATTACGAACAAAGGGATGTGCTTGCTTTCCGGGATCCGAGAGAAGCAGGCCTGCCGGTACCCAATGTGAATTCATCGTTTATCTTTGCAAAAGGAGATCTGTACCTGTGTTACCCGAATAATTACAATCATTTTGCCAACTACTACCGCAATACGTTCCAGCATGGCGGGGTAAGCCTGGAAGAAATGATCGTTCCGGTGATACGGATGACGAATAAATGACCCGGTATATTTATCAACGTTTGTTGAAAAAGTTATTTTTTATTCAAGCGTGAATAAAGGAAGTTGCGAAAGATTTGAACTATGAAATACACCCAGCACACACTTGATAAGATTGAACGGATTGCCGAGGAGGCCGGTTATGTGATCCGCTATGAAAGAGGAACGTTCCAGAGCGGCTACTGCATTCTCCAGAATAAGAAAGTCATTGTCGTCAATAAATTCTTTCAAACCGAAGGCCGCATCAATACCCTCATCGACCTGATGCCCCAGCTGGAAATAAATTTCGATGCCCTCACACACGAAAGCCAGCACATGTATGAAGAAGTGATGACTGTGGGCGCCAGCCGGTAAATCATAACCGGTCCGTTTTTACCCATTGCAATTGATTATTTTTGCCCAATGCAATGCCCCCCGTTAAAAATAACCTTCCTGGGTACCGGTACCAGCAGCGGTGTGCCCATGATCGCCTGCAGTTGTGCAGTATGTACCTCTCCCGATAAAAAAGATAAACGCCTTCGCTCAAGTATCCTGGTGCAGAGTGCCTATACCAGCATCGTGGTGGATACCACCCCCGATTTCCGGTACCAGATGCTGCGGGCCGGGGTAAAAAAACTGGATGCGATACTTTTTACACACCCTCATAAGGACCACCTGGCAGGCCTGGATGATGTGCGTGCCTTTAATTTCTTTCAGCAGAAGCCGATGGATATATACGCCAATTCGCTTACCGAAGAATCCATAAAACATGAATTTGCTTATGCCTTCTCCGATAAAAAATACCCGGGTATTCCCAGCCTCAACCTGAATACGATTGACTTGTCTCCATTTGTTATTGGCGACATACCGGTAATACCCATACAGGTATGGCATTTAAAAATGCCGGTGCTGGGCTTCCGCTTCGGCAATTTTACCTATATCACCGATGCCAACCGTATAGATGAAGAAGAAAAGGATAAGATCAGGGGCAGCCGCACCATGGTGTTGAATGCGCTCCGCAAAGAAGCGCATATTTCTCACTTCACCCTCGATGAAGCTGTGGCGCTGGTAAAGGAACTGGAAGTTCCCAATGCTTACTTCACACACATGAGCCACCAGATAGGAAGACATGAGGAGGTGAATGCCATCCTGCCACGTGGGATTGAACTTGCCTGGGATGGATTGGAACTATCTGAATAAACCTCCCGGCTCTGCAGGCTGAATGCCGGTTTGTACCGTTTTGGTAACGGTAATAAAAATGAAATAGCTCATCACCACAATGGCTAATACAAAGTATAAGAGCATCTCCATCTTGACCGGCTCTTTTACCTTGTATACCCTCGTGCGGTGGATAAAAGAAGGAAAGTACAGCCAGATGATGCGCAGGAGCTGCACAAGAATGGCATATATGCAGGTAATACCGATCAATATTTCAATAACCATCTTCATTGGCTGCCGGCTGTTGTTGCAAACCAAGTAAACATCATTCAGCTTATTAGGTGAAATTCATCAGCGGGTTGTGTTCTTTTACCCCTGAACCCGGCAGCAGAAATTTCTATTTTGGACGGGTGTCAGGGTTCCGGAAATATATAGCGGCCTATTTTACATTCACCCGGAAGGAACGGGTGGGTGTTGTCTTCCTGCTGGTGCTGGTTATGTTGCTGGTGTTCCTTCCCTTCCTGTTTCCTTATTTTATTCCTGAAAAAAAATACAGCCATGCACTATTTGAAAACGAAATTGCCGCACTGAAAATAAAACAGGATAGCCCGGGCACCCGGCAAAGTGGGTATGAGGATAACAGCGACCCGGTATCTTACGCCTCCCCGGAAAGAACGAATTACAGCAGCACTTCAAAAGGCACATTGTTTTATTTTGATCCCAATACCCTGCCTGCCGAAGGATGGATAAAACTGGGCATACGGGAAAAAACAGCACAAACCATTCAAAACTATTTGTCAAAAGGAGGGTGGTTTTACAAGCCCGAAGACATCAGTAAGATATGGGGGCTGCATAAAGACGAAGTGAGCCGGTTACTTCCGTATGTACGGATAGAAAAACGAAAAGAGAATGAAGCGGTTTTTACGGACCGGCAAATTGCACAAGCGGGCGAAAAAAATTCTTATGCAAAAAACCCCATTGATATCAACACGGCCGATACCGCTGCATTGATCGCCCTGCCCGGCATCGGAAGCAAACTGGCCAACCGCATCATTGCCTTCCGGGATAAGCTCGGAGGGTTTTATTCCGTTAGCCAGGTGGCGGAAACTTATGGGTTACCCGATTCCACCTTTCAGAAAATAAAAGACCGGTTGAGGATCAGCAATGCATCCCTAAAACAACTGAACATCAATACGGCGGGCCCCGACGAACTCAAAATACATCCTTATATCCGCTATGCCATTGCCAATGCCATTATTCAGTACCGCAACCAGCATGGAAATTTTAGTGCGGTGGATGAACTTAAAAACATCATGATTATCAATGCCGACCTGTTCAATAAACTGCAACCATATCTCACCGTACGGTAGTCAGCCAGCCCATATTTTAAAATTCTGTATTTTGCGCCCCTAATTGATTGCGCTATATGAATTTCGAAACAACTGAACTGACTGAGCAGGTGGCCCAGACTGCCCGTGATTTTGCCAACCAGCACATCAAACCCCATTTAATGGACTGGGATGAAAGCCAGGAATTTCCTGTACAGGTATTCAAGGAAATGGGTAAGCTGGGACTGATGGGCGTATTGGTTCCCGAGCAGTACGGGGGCAGCGGACTGGGATATTATGAATACAGTGCCATCATCCAGGAAATTTCCAAAGTGTGTGGTTCTGTGGGCCTTTCCCTGGCGGCGCATAATTCGCTTTGCACTGGTCATATCCTGAGTTTTGGCAGTGAAGAACAAAAGAAAAAATACCTGCCGAAACTGGCCGCAGCCGAACACATTGGTGCCTGGGGGCTTACAGAAGCCAACACCGGGAGCGATGCCGGCAATATGAAAACAACCGCGGTGAAGGATGGAAACGACTGGGTGATCAATGGAACCAAGAACTGGATCACACACGGTAAAAGCGGCGATGTGGCGGTGGTTATCTGCCGCACGGGGGAACCAAGAACAAAGGATAATGCAACGGCTTTTATTGTGGAAAGAGGAACGCCCGGCTTCAGCGGTGGTAAAAAAGAAAATAAACTCGG
>DMRT01000020.1 GCA_003455235.1 Chitinophagaceae bacterium | reverse complement strand
GCGGTGCCGACCGCGGCGATGAACTCGCAGCCACACCCGGGGCAGGTCAACACGGACAGCGCCGGTGCGCTGGCCAGCCAGATGCCGTCGATATAGGAGACGAGGTTGAAGGCCCGGTCCAGGCTGATGCGGTAAGGCGGCAGCGTGGCGGCCTGGTAGGCGCGGTAGGCGAAGACCAGGGCTTCGCCGGCCGCGAGTTTTGGGTGGTTGTTAAACTTGGGATACGGCGGCGAGGCGGGGGAAGACGTACTTTGGAACAAAGAGCCAACGACCGGTACCGCGACAACTTCTACCAGTTCGACGTTTCTGCCAACCTGGAATTCGGAAAACTGCTGCCGAAGAAAGCGGCGTTATCGATACCGGTTTTTGCCAGCTATTCACAAAGTGTGAGCACACCAGAATACGATCCGTATGACCTAGATGTGAAACTGAAAGACAAACTGAAAACATTGTCCGGTGATGCCAAAGATTCGGTACGAAACAATGCCATCGAATTCAATTCAACCACCACGGTAAACTTTACCAACGTGCGTAAGAACCGCACCAGTACCAAGGCGCCGAAGATATACGACATATCCAACTTCGATGTAAGTTATTCGTATCTCAAAATAAAGAGCCATACGCCGCTGATTGAAAACAATGAAGTGGTGAAGCACCGCTACGGACTGGGATACAACTTTGCACCCAAGCCCAGGTATATTGAACCGTTCAAACGGTTGTTCCGCAAAACAAAAACACATTGGTTCGACCTCGTGAAGGATTTCAACTTCAACCTGATCCCTTCGCAACTTACATTCCGGGCAGACGTGAACCGGCAGTTTGGTGCCATCCGTCCACGCAGCGTGGGTGCCAACAAATATTCCATTCCCGAAACCTACGACAAGTATTATGTCTTCCAGCGTGATTATATTCTCCGCTGGAACCTGACCCGTTCGCTCAACTTTGATTTTACAGCCACCAACAATTCACGGATTGATGAACCGGCAGGCCGTATTGATACGAAAGAAAAGAAAGACACCGTTTGGAGGAACCTGGCCAAAGGCGGACGGAATACCTTGTACAATCATACCGCCAGCTTTACCTATACAGTTCCTACCAGCAAGCTGCCCCTGCTCGACTGGACAACCGTGAACCTGCGTTACCAGGCTACATATACCTGGGTAGGCGCTTCACGCCTGGCCGTGGAACTGGGTAATATCATCGAGAACGGCCAGCAGAAAGAAGGAACCGTTCAGCTCGACTTTACCCGCCTGTACCAGAAATCAAAATGGCTGAAACAGCTTGATCAGCCATCCAATATTGAAGACCGGGCCAAGTGGCGCAGCCGCATTACCAAGGTGAAGGATACGCTGATCAAAAAGAACGGGCAAAAAGTGGTGAAGAGAAGAAGGATTGTTGATAAATCGGCCGTGCCTTATGTAAGCACCGGCGAAAAAGTATTTGGTAAACTCCTCACCAGCATCAAACAGGTAAATGTTTCTTTATCAGAAAATGCACATACCCGGTTGCCGGGTTATACCGACAGCACCAAGTATGTGGGTCAGAACTGGAAGAGCATGGCGCCCGGCGTTGATTTTATTTTAGGACGACAGCCGGATACCAACTGGCTTAACCGGGCCGCGGCCAAGGGATTGATCACGAGAGACACCACGTTTAATACCCTGGTTGTTCAGTCTTTCGACCAGCGCCTTACCCTGAGCGCCCAGCTGGAGCCGGTAAAAGATCTGAACATTACGCTCAACATGAGCAAAACCTTCAACAAAAATTATTCGGAAACATTCCGCTATATCGATACCAGCGGTGGTATTAATCATACATTCAATCACCTGAACCCATACGCAGGCGGTGGATTTGATGTGTCGTATGTGGCCTTTAAAACACTCTTCGGCAAATTTGATCCTAACCGTGTTTCCGAAACCTTTAAAAAATTCCAGGATTACCGGGTGATTATGTCTGAGCGACTGGGTAAGGCCAATCAATATAATATTGTAAATGGTCAAACCACACCCAATGCCGAAGGTTATTACTATGGCTATGGTAAATACGCCATTGATGTTTTGATACCGGCATTTATTGCCGCCTATACCGGGCAGGATCCGCAAAAGGTTTCACTCATCAGGCAGAACAATCCGAACATTAAATCCAATCCTTTCCGCGGCATCATTCCCAAACTGAACTGGAAACTGGATTACAGCGGGCTTACCCGTATCAAAGGACTGGATAAGATATTCACCACCTTCACCGTGTCGCACGGATATACCGGCAACCTCAGCATGAACGGGTTTACCTCGGCGCTGCTGTATAAAGATGTATCACGTTTTGGTTATCCTTCGTTTTACGATACGTTGTCGAAGAATTATATTCCCTATTTCCTGATCCCCAACATCAGCATCGGCGAACAGTTCTCGCCATTGATTGGTATAGACATGAATTTTACCAACCAGCTGCAGGCGAGGGTTGAATATGCCAAAACAAGGCAGCTGAGCCTGAGCCTGATCGATTACCAGCTGAGTGAGGTACGCAGTACTGAGCTGTCTATCGGTGCCGGTTACCGCAAGCGTGGATTGAAATTCTTCAACATTACCCTGCCCAAATTCCTCACCGGGAAGAATGGCGGTAAGAAGCTGGAGAACGAAATCAACTTCCGGCTTGATTTCAAGATCCGGGATAACGTAACGGCCAACAGCCGCCTGGACCAGGATAATAATTTCGCCACCGGTGGAAGCCGTGATATCACGATTTCTCCATCGATTGATTATTTCCTTAACAACCGGGTGAACATCAAACTTTATTTCGACCAGCGCCGGGTGAATCCTTATATCTCTTCCAGCGCTCCCATTGTGAATACAAGGGCCGGTGTGCAGGTGAGGATATCGCTGACACAATAATTCGCTGCGGTCTGACGTCCCCGTCTGACCGTTTCTATATTTTCGAACAGGAAATTCTTACCAGGTATAATTGGCCGGGTTGACAGAAATGTTAACCCGGTTTTTTTTGGAGAGGGGCTTCTGATTTGATACCCCACCTCCCACAAACAAAATTGTAATTGGTCAGACGGCGATCTCAGACCATAATAAAAAAGTCCCTGACAACAGGAACCTTTTCAAACACCGGCAGGGTATTACTATTTAAATTATTCAGTCTTTTTAAGCAGCATCACATAACCGCACAGGTCTTTCTTCTTTTTATTTACCTGTACCGGCTTAATCATGTGGTATTCGGAGAACTGCGGGATATATGAGTAGCTGATCACATTGCCGTCCACATCGCCCCAGTACTTTTTCTGGTACACCACCTGTTTCTCATTCCAGTCGAACATGCGCACTTCGTACAGTTTGGAGCTCATGTCGCCGATGAACACGAACTGGTACCAGCTTCCCTGTGTAAGTGGAACGATCACCGGCATTTCGTATTCGCTTTCCATCTGCATGGATGCTTCTTTCACCACTTCAAAGCCCTGTTTGGCTAAATATTTTTTGATGCTGTCGGCCTGCTGCAGGATGGAAGGGGTTGAGCAGGGGCTTTGACGGATGACATTATTTTGTGCGGAGGAATGCTGACCGAGAAGGGTCAACCCAAGCATGCATAGTAAGATGATACGGCTTTTCATTTTTGCTTTTTTCTTAGGTTTCGGATAACACTACAATTCTACGGTTTTTTACCGGTTCGTGCAAGTAAAAACCGGGCAAATGCCGGGTTTTCTAGGGGTTATAACGGATACAGCACCCCGACTATTGCCCCTAAATGAAGAATAAACTACTGATTTCTATGGAAATAATAGGTTCCGGCCTGCTGGGTGCAGGTAATCACCAGGTCGTTGATACAAACGTGGGCGGGCAGACTGGCACAGTAATAAACCGTATCGGCAATATCCTGGCCGGTTAGGGGGATAAGACCGGTATAGGCGGAGGCGGCTGTTTTTTCATCGCCTTTAAAGCGGACCAGGGAAAATTCGGTTTCCACCGCCCCGGGGTGTATACCGGTTACTTTGATGTTGTTTTTAAGCAGGTCAACCCGCATGGCCCTGGTGAGGGCATCCACGGCAAACTTGCTGGCGCAGTACACATTACCTTTTTCATATACTTCCTTTCCGGCCACCGAACCCATGTTGATGATATGGCCTTTTTTCCTCTTCAGCATATACGGCAGCACGGCCCTGCTTACGTACAGCAGGCCATGCACATTGGTATTAAGCATGGTTTCCCAGTCGTTCATATCCGCTTCTTCAAAACTATCCCTGCCCAGGGCAAGCCCGGCATTGTTGATGAGGATATCGATCGCTTGCCATTCTTCCGGCAGGTGGTTCAATGCCGATTCAACCGCGGATTTATCCTGTACATCAAAACACAAATCCAGTACACGAACGTTGAATTCTTTTTCCAGTGTCAAACGCAGTTCCTGCAGGCGGTCGTTGCGCCGGCCGGTGATGATGAGATCATGATTGTTGGCGGCGAATTTTTCGGCGCAGGCTTTCCCGATACCTGATGTGGCGCCGGTGATGAGAACGATCTTATTCATAGCTGCAAAAATAACGGATGGGAAACAGATGCAGTGTAAAAAAGACATTGGAAGTTTTTAAAACTTCCAATGTCTGTAATAATTCTGATGTCTTTTGTATTACCGCACCAGTATCGCCGAACCTTTTTTCTTTTTGATCACGCCTTTATAGGAAACAGCTTCGCATACCCACACAAAGGCGGCGGGATCCTGCGCTTTACCGTTGTATCGCCCATCCCATCCTTTACCTTTTTCAGTAGTGGAGAACATCAATACGCCCCAGCGGTTGTACACCCGGAAGTAGTTCAGCTCTTTCATGCCAAGGAGGATGGGCCGCAGCACATCGTTGTTGCCATCGTTGTTGGGGGTAAAGGCATTGGGTACATAAATGTCTTCGGTTACTTTAAATACATGAACAAAAATGCTGTCGATGCCTATACATCCTTCAGCCGTGGTGGCAGTAACGATGTACCGGATATTATCCTGTGGCGTGGAAACGGGGTTGGGTATAGCGGAATTGTTGAGCCAGGTGGGCGGTGTCCAGGTATAGGTGGCGCCACCGGTGGCACGAAGGAATAACTGCTGGCCAAGCACTACGGAAGTATCCGGCGGACCGGCATCCGCCACTACCGGTGGATATACTTTTACCCATACCGTATCTTTCACCGGTTTGGGACAGCCGAGTGTATCTCTTACCGTAACGATGTATTGAATGCTGGCAGTTGGCCGAACAGAAACAGGATTTGGTATGAACCGGTTGTTGAGGAACGTGGTGGGGCTCCATACATAACTGCTGCCACCGCTGGCATTGAGCTGCGCTGATAAACCGCTGCAGATATAATTATCCGGACCGGCATTTGCCGCCGGGTATGGAACCACTTTAATAGTGATGTCATCATCACTGAAGCATTTACCGATGCTGGCACGAACATGATAAGTGGTGGTGCTGAGCGGTGTGGCAAAAGGATGCTTCACATTGGCCTGGTCCAGGTAAGTGGAAGGCGTCCATTGATAATACAATCCATCACTTACCGTATTGAGGTAGAATCCATCGGTTTGGCAGATGGTGGTATCCGGTCCGGCATTGAGCGATACACCCGGTTTCACATCTACAAAAACAGAATCCCTCGTTTTACAACCGATCACATCCGTGAGGGTAACATAGTACCAGGTAGGTACATCGGGGCTTACCAGCGGACTGGCCACCGTGGTGCTGCTCATCATATAGTTCGGGCTCCACAAAAAGTTTCCGGTTCCGGTACTGGTGAGCTGTAAGGTATCGATGGTGCAGATGAGGGTATCGTTCATCACGGCAAGCGCCGGGCCGGCACCCACATTTACTACCACCGTATCGGTTCTTAATTTTGGACAACCTGTTACCCCTACAGATACTATGTAACTGGTGGTTACAACGGGTGAAGCAACGGGATTGGGAATATTTGGATTGCTTAAGCCGGTGGTGGGTGTCCATGAATAGGTATTGCCACCGGTGGCATTGAGCTGAACAGCATTTGGCCCGCCGCTGCTGCAAACAAATGCATCCGGGCCGGCATTGGGCGTGGCCAGCTTTGTTACCGTAACCGTATGTGTTTTGCTGGCAATGCAGTGATTGCCCCAGCGTGTTTGCAGTGTATAAGTGGTGGTAGCTGTTGGATATGCCCTCGTGGTGTCATTCAGTGGTGATTCAACAGACACAGCAGGCGTCCATTGCCAGGTAACATTGCTGTAATTACTGGTGCCCCTCAATACAATGGTATCCTCTTCACAGATATTGATGGGACCGGCTATGGCATTGGTCAGATCGAATTTGGGAATCACCCGCAACGAATCCCTGCTTTTACATCCGTTGACATCGGTAAGTGTGGTATAGTACCAGGTGGGCCCGGTTGGAAACACCCTTGGCGTGGCCGTATTGGCATTGATGATGTTGATGGGTGGCGTCCATGCAAATGTTCCGGTACCCACGCCGTTCAGTTGTAAGGTATCCAGTCCGCAGTAAACAGAATCTTTCGGAAAAACGGAAAGCGCCGGGTTATCAGCAATGGTAATGTCTTTGGTATAGGTTTTATCACAGCCCATGCTGTTGGTTACCCGCAGTTCCACCACATAGGTTCCCGGGGAACTGTATGTATACACCGGGTTCTGCAGGTGGCTGGTATCATCATTCACCGGGGGCGGAACGCCAAAATCCCATCGCCAGGAGTTCACCGTTCCATATCGTGTATAGGTGGTATCGGTGAACTGGATGGGTGTGTTCACGCAAAGCGGCGTGGTAAGAAAGCCAGGCAGGAAGCCGGGGTAGACACGTACGGGCCTTATGATGGAATCAACACATTGACCAAGTATGGAAACCTTCAGCTTCACATAGAAGATGCCGGTATCCGAAAAAGTATGTACAGGGTTTTGAAGAGGTGATGTATTGTTTGGACCACTGGCCGGATCGCCAAAATCCCAGAACCACTGATCGGGGTTACCGGCGCTGTTATCCTGAAAGTTCACCGTAAATCCATCACAGGTAATGGGTGTGAAGTTTGGGTTGGCGGTAAGGGGAACACAGGCATCTACGGCAACGATTAGGTCTTTTCTATGTATGGTAATTAAAACCCCATTTCGGTATTCTGCAGCACAAACACAAAGAACATATTTACCTGCAGGTGGAGCAATACCCGATATTATTCCGGTTGCAGGGTTAATGGTAACTTGGTTTCCCATAGGAAATGAACCTGTATATGGAGGAGTATAGTTAACAATGCCGTATGGCGGGCCAACAGGGTTATCATAATTAGCATTATCTGCAAGTCCACCATTGTATGCATCACAAAAACTGTAAACTAGTGAATCTCCATCCGAATCGGTGGCACTGAAATCGAGTGTGAAGGGTGAGTTTTCACAAATTGCTGAAATGGGTAGCTTGTATGCCGGTGAATTATCGGTTTGAGGCAGAGGTAAGGTGTTCAGCCCGGGAATTACACATGAATACGTAGCACCCTGGTTGGCATTTACATTATTTGAATTTTGCCTGCTGTATGTCTGATTTGCTAAAGTATAGCCAGCAGCATTATTCGGAAGTTCAACCACAAAGGAGTACGTTTTGTACACGTAAGGCAAAACTGGGGTAGGTTGTATACATGGGGAAATGATGATCGGAACAGCCAGTGTGCCTACAAAATCTTCTACTGCTGCCCAATTGTTAAAAGGCGGGACTGGTCCTAAAACTTTTGCACCATTATCATTGTTGAAAATACCAATGATGTATTGTGTTGCCAAAGCCGCTCCAGTTGGACTATCACCCTTCATCATCAACAAACGTATCCTATATTGTTTTGAATTGGGGGCAACGCCCGGCCCGATGTATTCATACCTCATCTCTCCGCCGATGATATGCGTTGCAAAAGCATCTGAAACAATCAGGAAGAACAGGCAGGAAAAAAGGATCTTTTTCATATACCAGCAGATGTGTGGAACCGGATGGGATAAAGCTAATAAAAACCGCCGGCATTTCAATGCCGGCGGGCTAAACTTGTTGACAAGAATGACCAGGCCAGGTCTGTTAACGGCGGATGACCATCTTCTGGTTCTCAGCCCCCCGGGCAGTTATTATTTTACAATTATAAACTCCGGGTTTTAAGTCAGATACATTGACCACCACGGTCTTTGCAGCATTACTGTTTACCCGTTTCATAAAGGGGCTCATCAG
This sequence comes from Chitinophagaceae bacterium, assembly GCA_003455235.1. Lineage (GTDB taxonomy): Bacteria > Bacteroidota > Bacteroidia > Chitinophagales > Chitinophagaceae > Ferruginibacter. Next base: position 2,171 of record DMRT01000020.1, on the reverse strand, counting down.
GTCTGATATCTCGATACCAAGGATCGGCTCAGCCGCCTTGATGGTTACCTGGCTGTTTGCCGGGTTGGGATATAATTGTGCACCGCTGCTGTTGGTCCCGTTATTTGCAGCCGAAACATTCTCTATGCCTGTTCTCACCAGGTAATTGCATGGATCCGGGTGGATCGTTACCTGGTAGGGTGTGGCTGTGTTGGTACATCCGTTATCAGTGGTCCCGCAAATGATCGTGGCTGTGGTATACGGATAGTTCAGAAAAGAGATCGTTGTATGATAGGTGGTACTGTTATTGGCACCCAGTATCACACTCGTTCCGGTTACATCATTCCCGAATGGATCAAGGATCTGCCAGCGGTAAATGGTATTCGGATCGGTGATGCTGTACTCCTGGTGAAGCACACCCAGGTTGTTCTTGCAATAATGAAGGGTGGTTTGGGTGCTGCCGGGATAAACATTCGGTGTGGAGTAATTCCTCCTGGTAACACTTAATATTTGCGAGATACAATTGGTAAGTGTGTTCTTCACGTAGTAGGTTCCGGTGGATGTCGGCCAGTTTGGTCCGGGGTTATTATTTTCAGTATAAGACTGGTTGGTGGCATAAGGAATGGGATTGCCATTATTGTACCACTGAATATTCGATGTGAGGTTAGTGGTGAAAGTGAGGAACGGACTTTCATACTGGATGCACTGGTCCAATGGCCCGTTTGCAGAAATGGTAGGAGGTGTGCATGCACCGCAGAACGGAACATTCACCGTAGCTTGTACGGAAGTGATATTCTGGCTGCAGGTATTATTGGTTGTGACGGTACCGGGCAATGACATGACCAATGTCCAGGTTCCTGCATTGGCAGCAACACTTGCATCAACCTGTATCTGCTGGCTCACCAACGGCAAAGGAACAGTAATTGACTGGCCATTGGGACCAAGCCAGGTGAATACGGCATCTTTTGGTCCGCAATTAGGTGTTGCTGGTCCGATAGTAACGGTACAATTGGGCGGTGTTGGATTGGGCGAGCCGCCGGCGTTAAAACCAGTAATATCGATCAGCTCCGGGAATGAAACAAATATCCCTGTTTCTTTGGCCGGATTATCATGATCCTCTTCCGGGTAGATCCATATCATATCATAATTCTGGTTGGGCGTGAATTTTATGAATGATCTCTCCCAGCTTCCATTAAAAACGGTGCTTTCGCAATAAATGATCTGCGAATTGGCAGGTAAAGGAGGAACCTCGTAATTGTGAGGGAAAGTCACATTCGTCCAGAAGGTTTGCTGGTAGTCGCTGCAATGCATTAATACGATCCTGAAATGATCAACAGGATAGTTTGATCCTGTCCGGCTGGTGAAGTTCATATACATTTTGTAGAAGTTGAGCGTATACGAACGGCCCGCAGTTAGCTGAGGTATCTTCTGCACGATGCTTTCACTTGCATATATTCCGAGGTATGCAGCCAGTCCGGCTGCGCCAAAATAATAACCGGGCGAACCCACGGGAGGATTCGGGTATTCGGGCCATGCTGCACTTGGAAAATTAATTCCATCTGCCACCGTGGGAGTACCGGTGCCAATGTTCCATGAAGGGATCCTGCTGTTGCCTGCGTAATCATAATTGAAGGGATTGACAAAATCAACATTCGGATCGTATTGTGCGTCGGGAGTGAATGAAGAATTACTTATAAAGTTGCAGGCGCTTTGACTGACAGGATTACAATTTAATAATGTGATCACATCGTTCTGGCGTAATGGTTGAGAAGGAATAATTCCTCTCAATGCTTTTGGAACCTGTGAAAAAAGCGTTGTTGTAATAAGCAGGCCGGAAAGGAATAAGATCTTTTTCATGATTACGGGAGTTTAATTTGGAGAATTACAAGTATTGTAAAATAGGCCTTATAAAAAAAGGAGTCAATACCACAAACCGGGTATAACAAAATGATAATGCCGCCCGTTAAGGCGGCATTGGTAGTATTAGTTTAAAACTTAGGAAGCTCTTAATGCTATCTTATCAATATCACCGTTCCCTTCTGTTTTATCTTGTTATTCAGGTAATCAACTCCCTCGGCATACCAAACATAGGTGGCTGCTTCCTGCGGCCTTCCGCCAAAACGGCCATCCCAGCCTGCCCCGTTGCCGGTACCGGAATATACCATCTGCCCCCAGCGGTTGTACACCCGGAA
>DMRT01000091.1 GCA_003455235.1 Chitinophagaceae bacterium | reverse complement strand
ATTGCATTATACCCGGAGCCGTAACTCAGTTACGGCTTTTTCTTTGCGCTACCCTGAATTGTTTTTAACAGTAAATTGTTCCCCGGTTCCTGTAACCGTATTATCTTACTGTAAAAAATTGCCATGCTCAGAAAATTAACGGTGGTGATGGCAGCGCTGCTGCTGCCGGCCATCATCCTTGCCCAGACCGAAAAGCCCGATCTTCCGAAAATTGAAAAAGAGATTGCGGATAAAAACTCCCCTTTTTATTATCCTGCCTTACTGAAGCGATATACAGATAACGACACCACGCTCAGCAACGAGCAGTACCGATATTTATATTATGGGTTCAGCTTCCAGAAAAATTATTCGGCCTACGGCAGCCCCTCGGTGGATGAGGAGCTGAAAAAAGCCATCAGCGCCAATGAAACCGATAAGGTGATTGAGCTGGAAAAAAAAGCGCTGGCCGAATTCCCCTTCAACATCCGCAACCTGTACATGCTGCGGAAGATGCTTGATAAAAAAGGTGAAACGGCCCTGGCAGACGTCTACGATAAAAAAATGATCTCGGTGGTAAAGGCCATCATGTCTACCGGCGACGGCGCCACCGATACCACAGCCATGTACGTAATCAGCGTGCAGCACGAGTACGATATCATTTCGTTGCTGGGCTATAAACCCACCGGGCAGGCCCTGATACGTTCTAAATACGGGGAAGTGGATAAGATGAACCTGGCGAAGAATGATGACGGGACGGAGAACCTGTATTTTAACGTGAAGATACTTTTTGAGAGCATGACGAATCTCTTCAAAAAGAAAGACTGAGGAATAACGAACAAGGAACAAGGAATGTCGAACGGAGAAGTAAAGACTTCATAATTCAACATTCCTTGTTCAGTATTCTTACCTTGATCCCATATTCAGCGGCGTATCTCTCTTCAGCATGTCATTCCGGTTGGCCATTTCCCAGGCTGTGTGAAAGATCATCCGGGTACGCTTTTCATACAGGTCCCAGTAAATCTTATCTACGGTATCACCGGGCTGGTGATAATCCGATTTCAACATGCCATCATAGAAGAATAAGATGGGAACTCCCTTGCGTGCAAAATTATAGTGATCGCTGCGGAAGTAGATCCTGTTCTGGTCATTCGGGTCGTCGAATTTATAATCCAGGGTCAGCTGCGTGTATTTGTTGTTCATGCCTTCGTTGATCACGGGCAGGTCGCTGCTGAGTTTATCATGGCCGATTACGTACACGTAATTCAGTGTATCGCCGGTTTTGCGTTCAGTATCGATCCTTCCCACCATGTCGATGTTCAGGTCGACGGATGTTTTATCCAGCGGGAAGAAGGGATGATCGCTGTAGTATTCACTTCCCCATAATCCTTTTTCTTCGCCGCTCACCGTCATAAACACCATGGTACGGCGGGGGCGGTTGCCTTCGGCGGCGGCTTTGGCAAAGGCTTCGGCCATGTTGATCACGGCGCAGGTTCCGCTGCCGTCGTCATCCGCTCCGTAATAAATTTTTCCGTTGCGCATGCCCAGGTGATCGTAGTGGCCCGTTACAAAAACATATTCGTCTTTCTTATCGGTTCCTTCCACAACACCCACCACGTTACTGGCATTGATGGTGGTGCGGTACTTGGTAAAGCTGAAACCGGTTTTGTATTTTTTCTCGTAGCCGTTTATTTTAAGTATTTCGGCTCTTTTGGCAGAAGCCAGTACTGAGTCGAATAAAAATCCGTCGCCAATCACCGAACGGGCAAAGGCATGGGAGATCATGGCATAGTTTACCATTTTGTCACCAGACGGGCGGGGGAAATAAACGCCGGTCTTTTTGCCATTCTCCACGGCACGCTGGTTGAAGGTTTCGGTTTGCGGACTTACCACCAGTGCACCCACAGCTCCTTTGGAAGCTGCGAGGGCCAGTTTTTTGGTAATGCCCGGGAAACTCCATTCGCTGCCGCGGTTGGTTCCGCTGATGATGAACTTACCGTCTTTCTTTGGTTCGCCCATGAAGAACATCACCACTTTACCTTTTACATTCACGTTGGTATAATCGCTGTAGGCTTTGTCGTCAATGCCATAGCCGATGAAGATGAGTTTTTTTCCTTTGAATTTGCCGGTTTCGTTGCTGTTCAGCGGGGTGATAAAATCAGTTCCGAATACAGCGTCTTTGCCGCCAGCAGAAAGCGAAGTGGTTTGCAGGCTGTCCTGGTACAGCGGGTAAAACTGCTGGTAGCCATTGAGCGAGGGAACAGAGATCAGTCCCATGGCTTTGAACTGCGATTCAATATAGGCAGCAGCTTTTCGCTGGCCTTCGGTGCCTGTTTCCCGGCCTTCCATTTCGGGGCCGGCAATGATGCTGAGGTGCTGTTTAAGCCTTTCGCCGGTGATCTGTGCGGCGTATTTCGCCGAAGGATCCTGGGCAAATGCAATACTCATGCATGCCAGCAGGCTGAATGATAAAACGATTCTTTTCATTTGTAAATTTTAGGAAGGGCAAAATAGCCAAATCGGAACAATTGGGAATTGATTTTTTATGAGCGGCAGAGCAGGGTGTTTACGGTTTGAGGTTTGAAGTTGGTTTCGACCTCAGGCTTCAAAAAAGGCCTAAGCAGGCAATCTTATCCACCCGGTTCTTATGTCTTCCGCCTTCAAAAGCGGTGTTCATGAAAATGTCGAGCATTTTTTCGGCATCACCGTCACGTACAAAGCGGGCAGGAATGCAAAGAATATTTGCATCGTTGTGTTTGCGTGCCAGGTCGGCCAGTTCTTCACCCCAGCAGATGGCGGCCCGGATGCCCTGGTGTTTGTTGGCGGTGATGGCCACGCCGTTGGCGCTGCCGCATAATAAAATGCCGAAGGCTGCTTCTCCCTTTTCAACAGCCGATGCTACGGGATGGGCAAAATCGGGGTAGTCAACGGAATCTTTGGTGTATGTACCGAAGTCTTTAAACGCAAGTCCTTCCCCTTCTAAAAAAGAGATCAGGTCTTCTTTGCAATCAAATCCGGCATGATCGCATCCAATGGCAATGGGGAGTTTTAAATTAAAGGGAGACATAGGAATCGTTTAAAAGTTCGACGTTTAAAGCCTGAAGTTAATCAGGGTTCAAAGTTAGGTAAACGGCTCAAACCTCAAACGTTAAACCTTAAACTTCAAACCGTTCTTAACTCCATTCTTTTTCTTCCTTCGCTTTTCGTTTATCCACCCTTGCCACCAGCACTACACTGATTTCATACAGCATGATTAGGGGGATGGCAACGATCATCTGGCTGCTCCAGTCGGGAGAAGGGGTGATCACTGCGGAAACGATGAGGATAACCACATAAGCATATTTGCGGTAGCGTTTCAGGAATCCGGCGTTGATGAGGCCGATCTTGGCCAGTACGTAGGCCAGTACCGGAAGCTCAAACGCAATGCCGCAACCGAGGATGATATTATTCAGGGTATCGATATAATCATCGAGCGTGGGCATGTATTTGTACGCACCCACGGTACCCAGCGTAAAGTTGGCCAGGAAATTGAACGTGAATGGCGCCAGTAAAAAATAACCAAAGGCGGCCCCCAGGAAAAAACAAAGCGATACCCAGATGATGCTTCCTCTTGCATACTTCACTTCTTTGGGCGACAGGGCCGGTTTAACAAAACGCCACAGCTCCCAGAACAGATAAGGGAAGGCAACAATGATACCGCCCACCATGGCTATGTTGATGGCCGACATGAAGGGACCGCTCACTGTATTGCCCTGCAGGGGAATATTCACGGGTGGCATGCAAAGGGCATCCTTCAGTCCGAGTTTATGGCTCCAGTTACAAAGGGCCGCATAGGTAACAAAGGAAGGCCTGGCGGGCGCATAGATCACGTTGTCGAAGATCCAGTCGATGAAAACAAAAATACCGATGGCGGTGACCAGCCATACGATTACTCCCCGCACCAGGTGCCAGCGCAGGGCTTCCACATGGTCCATGAACGACATTTCTTCGTTAATGGGCTCATTTTTGCCGCGGATGCGTTTGAAAAATGATTGTCTGTCGGATGCTGAAGTGGCCATTAGGGAGCAAAGGTAAATCTTACGGTTTAAAGTTT
>DMRT01000197.1 GCA_003455235.1 Chitinophagaceae bacterium | reverse complement strand
TGGATCCCCGGGAGGTGGACCTGCTGGCGAGCCATGGACAAACCATTTACCATGCACCAGCCAGCCTGCACCAACAGCCAGGCTTTGGCAATGCCACCTTACAGATCGGCGACGGTGATCACCTTGCGGTGGCAACGGGCATCATCACCATCAGTGATTTCAGGCAAAAACATATTGCCGCCGGTGGCGAAGGCGCACCACTTGCGGTATATGGCGACCATATTTTATTCGGCAGCGATACCGAAAACAGGATATTGCTGAACATCGGCGGCATTGCCAATTTTACTTTTTTACCTGCCGGCAGGAATGTTTCAGGAATTTTCAGCACCGATACCGGGCCCGGCAATACCCTGATGGATGCATACATGCGCCTTCATTTTGGCGGACGGCCATTTGATGAGAACGGTGCAGTGGCAGGAGCCGGAAAAGTAAATGATATTTTACTGAACGAACTAAAGCAACATGCGTTCTTCCATCAACCTTTTCCTAAAACCACCGGGCCCGAATTATTCAGCCTCACATACCTGGCCGATGCACAAAAAAGATCGGGCACCGAAAACATCGGTACCGGAGATGTGATGGCAACCCTCAACCGGTTTACCACCGAAACCATCTGTGAAGCGATCAACAAAGCCGCGGCCGGCCTTCAGGATATATGCATATATGCCAGTGGCGGCGGCATACACAACCCGGTGCTGGTGGGTCATCTTAAAAGTCAGTTAACACAATGCCGTTTTGATACAACAGAGCGGATGCAGATCAACCCTGATGCCAAGGAAGCGGTGTTGTTTGCCTTGCTGGCCAATGAATGTGTAAGTGGAAATAATTCAACCTGGGGAAAAGGACCTGCAGGCATGCCGGCCGTATCAATGGGTAAGATCAGTTTCCCGGAATGATTTCCCTGCCTGATTCGATGTATATTTTAAACCGGTGAAGCGCCGTATCTAGATAGATTCCCTTTGAACGTTCGAGCAATAATCCCCTGAACCGCTCCCAGGGATACCATTTCAACTGTTCCGTTTCACTCCACATCACCTGGGTTTGGGTGGAGTCGCTGCTGATGGGAAGCGCCATCACCTGGTCTTCAGCTTCCATACTGCCGGCGTTCATGGTAAAGAAAAGGCTGTTGCTGTCTGACCGGATGTCCGAAAAACGCAATTCGTTGCCATTACAAAAAAATACCACCTTGTTTTCGCCGGCATTTTCAATGCGGGCATGAGTGGGATCATAAAAGAAGGGATGCCAGTTTACCCATCTTGCCTGCGCTCTCAACTCATCCAGCACCTGTTTCTTTTCTTTATTCACCACGATTGCCTTCACTGTTTTTATATGTGATGGAAAAAGCAGGCCGATCAGGGTAAACAGTACAAAAAAACTGAGGACGCTTACCAGAAAAAGTTTGATGTATTTCATTACTCCCATTTAAACACTTTAACCGCTGCAATGTACACGGCGATGCCCCACAGTAATAAGATGCCGATCTCCATCCGCACATCCCACAGGTTTTGCCCTTCAAAGGCAACATTGCGCATGGCTGTATTTAAATGAGTAAGCGGCATAGCCTTCGAAATGGGCTGCAGCCACTTGGGAAACGCTTCGATGGAAAAGAAAGTGCCTCCAATAAGAAACTGCGGCATGGTAATGAGATTGGCAAAGGGAGGTATGGTGCCTTCATTCTTTGCCAGCCCGCTCACAATAAAGCCAAAACCCATGAATACCAGCAGCCCGATAAAACTAAGGATGAGCATATCCAGCAGGGTCCAGAAACCGTTAACCAGCGTAAAGCCGAACAGGTAACGGCCGGCCAGGATGATCACAATGGCAGTGATCATCTGGAAGATCACCCGGCTAAGCGCTTCGCCCAGTACGATATGGGTGCGGCTGATGGGCGTGGCGAAAAACCGTTTCAGCACAAGTGTATTTCTCAGGTTGAAGAACATGAAGGCCACGCCAAAAACACCGGAACTCAGCAGCGAAAATCCGAGTTGCCCGGGCAGGATGAAGTCGATGGTTTTATATTCCCGTACGGTTTCAATATTTACCGGTTGCCTGTCGGGTACTGCATACGATGGCCGGTTGGGATACATGCTGTTGCTCACCCGGTTTGAAATCGAATTCAGCACCGACAGCAATTGCGGCCATTTATCATCACTGGCATTGGTGCTGCTTAGCTGGTAACTGTAAGCCGGAACCACCTGCCCTGTCTTCGATATCTTTAAGATTCCTGCCACTCTTCCTTTTACCAGGTTGGTCCGTAATTCTTTTTCATCGGCAAATGTTACAATCCGGATCCGGTTGCTTGCCCGGATGGAATCGTACAACGCATTGCTGGTATCGCAGTCTTTGGCGATCACTAGTTTATATACGGGTGTACCGCCACTATCGCCGATGAATCCGAATACAATGATAAAAATGAAAGGAAATACAAAACTGAAAACCACCGCCGACGGGCTACGTAATATGGCCCTCAAACTTGCTTTGGTAATAGCAAGCATGGCTGTAACCTGGCTGTACTTTTGCATAAAGCAGTGAATTTATGCGGGTAAAGCTATCTGTAAAAAATGATTCAGCAAAAAAAGAGGATACCCCCGACAAATGTCGTATATTTGGGCGACAAATGTCAGGATATGAAAAAGCACCTGCCCTCCAAAAAAGCAAAGCCGCATACGCAGAAAGAAAAACTGAGTGAACCGGCACCGGTTTACCGCAGCGTAAAAGCGCTGCCGGCCGTAAAGGATTTTACCTACAACGAATTTAAAAAGATTGCTGATAAAGCGCCCTTTACCCAATCCGAGTGGGCGTCTATTCTTCACGTAAGCGAACGCACGTTGCAGCGCTATGCAAAAGACAACAGCACTTTTGCTCCTATCAATGCCGAAAGGGCCATTCAAATTGCCCGGGTTTTAAAAGAAGGCGAATTTACCTTTGGCAAGGTGGAAAATTTTTATGCCTGGCTGAAAAAAGGGCCCTATATGCTGGGCGGAAATCTTTCTTTTGAATCGCTCACTTCTGCCGATGGCATTGAGCGGGTTTTAACGCAATTAACAAGAATCCAACACGGGCTATTTGCATGATCGTTTACCGCATCACCCACTCACGTTACAAGGACGACATTTCCGGGAACGGCGCCAAGATAAAAGGCGCCCGGTGGAACATGGCCGGAAGCAGTATGTTATACACGGCAGAAAACATTTCACTCAGCACCCTTGAACTTTTAGTGCACATCGGGTTTAACGATATCCGGCATTTTTATCACCTGCTTGCCATTTCACTGCCGGACGATGCGCCGGTGAAAGAGATTCATGCTGATAAACTGAAAAAAAACTGGCAGGAAGACGAAGACTATACCTCGTTTATGGGCACGGCATTTTTAAAAGACAACAGCAATCTTATATTAAAAGTACCGTCGGCCGTTATCCCTGAAGAACACAATTACCTTGTTAATCCCGGCCATCCCGATTTCAAAAAGGTAAAGATTAAAAAGTCAAGGCAATATATTTTCGACGAAAGGCTTTATACATTTAAATGAACAAAACCTACCTTCTCCTTGGCAGCAATAGGGGCAACAGTAAGGTTCAGCTACTGAAGGCCATCACGTTGATCGAAGAAAAGATCGGCAAAATAACCCGGCGCTCCAGCCTGTATGCTACCGCCGCCTGGGGCAATACCAGCCAGCCCGATTTCCTGAACCAGGTGATCGTAGTGGATACGGGGCTCAACGCCCGGCAGACCATGCAAACCATTTTGCAGATTGAAAAAAAGATGGGCCGGGTTCGCACAGTAAAAAATGCACCCCGCATCATCGACATCGATATCCTCTTCTTCAACAAAGAGATCATCCGGGAAGAAACCCTGCAGGTGCCGCACCCGCAGATACAAAACCGGCGCTTTGTACTTACCCCGCTCAATGAACTTGTCCCCAACCTGCAGCACCCCGTTCTGAAAAAAAATATCCATCATCTTTTTATTCACTGTCCCGATAACCTGGGTGTGAAAAAGTTTTGACGGCATGAAGGTGCTTTCCCCTTATTTTGCAGTCCGCTTTCGCAGATTGCATGAAGTATAACTTTGTAACCATAGAGGGAAATATAGGTGCCGGCAAAACCACGCTTTCGCATTTACTCAGCAAACATTTCAATGCCAGGCTTATCCTGGAAGAGTTCGCCGACAATCCCTTTCTCCCAAAGTTTTATGAAAACCCCGGCCAGTATGCCTTTCCGCTGGAATTGTTCTTCATGGCCGAACGTTATAAGCAACTGAAAGACCTGTTGCAGACGAAAGACATGTTCCAGAACATCACCATTTCGGATTACCTGTTCACCAAGTGCCTGCTGTTTGCCAAAGTAAATCTGCCCGAAGAAGAATTCCGCCTGTACCAGAAACTGTTTGAAATCATCAACCCGCAGATTGTGCAGCCCGACATACTCATTTACCTGCATACGCCCGTGAAAAAATTGCAGGAGAATATTAAAAAACGCAACCGGGAATACGAACAATCGATCCCCAACGATTACCTGTTCACGCTGCAGGAAACGTATACCCAGTATATCAAGCAGCACAACATCAAAACGCTGTTTGTGGATGCAGCCAATGCCGATTTCCTTGGCAAAGAGGAACACCTGAAAGTTATTATTGATGCCCTCGATAAAGAATACGACGAAGGGCAACATTATATAACTTTGCCCTGATGAGCAACGAGAAACTACCTGCCGAATTCCGGAATTTTATTGGTGCCCGTCTTTTTTTTGTCCTGGGGCTGCGCATGATCACCACCATCGTCATCTACCAGGTATTTCACCTGGCCAATACCTACATGGTGGGCTTTGCCGGGCTGGCCGAATTTATTCCCGCAGTGCTCGCCGCCCTGTTTGCCGGCCACTACATCGACAATCACAATAAAAAGAATATCCTGGTATGGTCCTACGTCTTTTACATGCTCTGCGGTATTACGCTTGCATTGATCAGCCTGCCCTGGTTTGCGTTGTCTAATGCCACGCAGCTGAGCGTGATCCTGCTGGTTGTTTTCTGCACGGGCATCATCCGTTCTTTTGCCGGTCCCGCTGCCAACAGCATGATTGCCGCCATTGTTTCGAGAGAACAGTTGCAAAAAGCCATTTCTTATAACTCATCCACCTGGCTGGTATCTTCCATCGGCGGACATGCCATCGGGGGATTACTCATCGCCTTTATCGGTATCTCTGGCGCTTACTTTGTTACCGCGGCATTGATATTAACGGCCGGCATCTTTGCCACCCGGCTGAAACCAAAGCCCCCGGTAAAAAAAGAAAAAGAAGAATCGCTGTTTACCGGCATCGGGAATGGTTTTGCCTATGTGTTCAATAACAAGAACCTCCTCGGCGTACTCTCTCTTGACCTCTTTGCCGTGCTCTTTGGCGGCGCTGTGGCATTCATCCCCGAAATTGCTTCCAATGTGCTGCACACAAATGCCATCGGTTATGGTTTTCTGAATGCAGCCATGGACCTGGGCAGCCTTATCAGCATGGGCATACTTGTAAAATATCCCATGCGCCGTAAACAGGGATTGAAGATGCTGCTGGCCGTTGCCGGTTTTGGCACCTGTATCATCGTATTTGGGTTATCCAAATGGTACTGGCTCAGTTTTGCTGCCCTGCTCATCGCCGGCTTATTTGATGCCGTAAGTGTGGTGGTACGGGGAACCATCATGCAGTTGTTTACACCCGATGAGTTAAGAGGACGGGTGGCATCCATCAACCTCATCTTCATTAATTCATCCAACGAGCTGGGACAGTTTGAAAGCGGCGTTACCTCACGCATGTTCGGCACCATCCCTGCGATCGTATTCGGCGGCGCCATGTCCATTGCCATCGTGACGGCCACCTGGTTTGGCTTTCCGAAACTGAAGAAGCTGGAATACTAAAGGCAATGTCGAGTATGCATGACAAGGCATCTACCAATTCCTAAGCAATTATTCTAATACCAGCACCGGTCTTTCATAGCATCATACTTGCGTCGCAATCCTTTCATCAGCATACCACCTGGCCGCTTTAATACTGTTTTACAATTTTATTTTTAGCTGGGCTACAGATTCACTTAACCCCGAAAACCAATAATTCAGTCTTTCTTTTTCCCAAATCAGTTAAATTCGTCCTGATGTTACAGGACAATCTCTTTTTAATCCTTCTGTTGTTATTTGTAGTGAGCATGCTGTTCATGCTCAGCCAGAAGATAAAAATTTCTTACCCCATCCTGCTGGTACTGGCCGGACTGACCATTGGTTTTATTCCGGCCATGCCGCTGGTAACACTGGATCCAGATATTGTATTCCTTGTTTTTCTTCCGCCGCTTTTATATTCGGCCGCCTGGAACACCTCCTGGAAAGATTTCTGGCAGAACCGCCGGGCCATCAGCCTGCTTTCATTCGGACTGGTGATCTTTACTTCCACTGCTATTGCTTTTTTATCGCATGCCATCATCCCGGGTTTTCCATTGGCGTATGGCTTTCTGCTGGGCGGTATCATCTCTCCACCCGACGCCGTTGCTGCCACATCGGTATTGCAGGGTTTGCGGATACCCAAACGCATCGTCACCATCCTGGAAGGCGAAAGCCTCATCAACGATGCGTCGTCGCTGATTGTTTTCCGTTTTGCCATGGCCGCCATCCTCACCGGCCAGTTCAGCATGTGGGAAGCCACAGGCGAATTTTTCCTGGTGGCCGGGCTGGGTGTGTTCATCGGCATCACCATTGCATTCATCATTTACTGGGTACACCGGTTATTGCCCACCGATGCCAGTATTGATACCGCCATAACCCTCATCTCTCCATACATCATGTACCTGGCGGCAGAACGGTTTCATTGCTCCGGCGTAATGGCGGTGGTAAGCGGCGGCCTGTTTTTGAGCTACCGGGCCAACCGCATCTTTTCATACAACACAAGAATACAGGCATATTCGGTTTGGGAAACATTGATCTTTTTACTGAACGGGTTGGTGTTCATCCTTATCGGACTTCAGCTTCCTTCCATTGTGAAAGGCCTGGAAGGAGGTTCACTTACCTCCGCCATCATTTATGCCATTGCCATCAGTGTGCTCACGGTTGTCATCCGCATCATCTGGGTGTTTCCCGGCGCTTATATTCCGAGGATCATGTTCCGGTCGATACGGGTAAAAGAACCAAGGCCGTCGGAAAAAATGGTTTTCCTGGTGGCATGGAGCGGTATGCGGGGCGTGGTTTCGCTGGCTTCGGCACTGGCCATCCCGCTTACCCTTTCCAATGGATCCGCCTTTCCGCACCGGAATCTTTTACTGTTCATCACGTTTGTGGTGATATTGGTAACGCTGGTGCTGCAGGGCCTCAGTCTGCCCTGGCTCATCAATAAATTAAAAATTGAAGAACCCGATAACGAAACCGAAGAAGAGGTGGAACTGGCGATCCGCTTACAGATGGCCGATGCCGCACTGGATCACCTGAACGAAAATTATTCCGAAGAAATAAAGAATATAGAAGCCTACCAGCGGGTAAAAGAAAAGTACGACCGCATGGCGAAGAATACCTATAAAAGATTGATCGAAGGGCAGGCCGATGGCTCCGACTTTCTGCCCGGTTACCGGAAAATGCTGAAAGAACTGGTACTGGTAAAACGGGCGGCCTTGGAACGGCTGAAGAAAGAAGACCTGTATTCCCTCGAACTCATCCGCAACAAAGAATGGGAACTAGACCTGGAGGAAGCCAGGCTGGATGAGACCTCGCCGAATTAATTTCCGGGTCTGTTCAATTTCGTAACTTACTTTTCTTCTTTGCGAAGATCATAAGCCAACCTTTTAAACGGCTTAAACGTTTTAAACTTTCAAACGATAAACATGCAACGCAGATCCTTTCTCCGCAACACCGGCCTCACCCTGGCAAGCCTGGCTTTACTGAATAAAGAATCCCTGGCTTCCTTCCTCGCCGACCCGGCCTGGAAAATAAAAATGCTCACCGACAATATCGGCATCTTCACCGAAAAAGGCGGAACCATTATGTTCCTGCTTACAAAAAAGGGAATGGTGGTGGTGGATTCGCAATTCCCCGATACCGCCCCGCACCTGATTGAAGAGCTGAAGAAGAAAAGTGAAAAGCCGTTCAGGTACCTGATCAACACACACCATCATGGCGATCACAGTTCCGGCAACATTGCATTTAAAGACATCGTGGAACACGTGGTGGCCCATGAAAATTCAAAAGCAAACCAGCTGCGGGTGGCTGCGGAACAAAAGACAGCCCCGGAAAAGGTACTGGCACCCGATATCACTTATGGCGCCGATGGCTGGAAGCAGAAGATCGCCAAAGAAACCATACGTACTTATTATTTTGGTGCCGGACACACGAACGGCGACAGCATCATCCACTTTGAGAAGGGCAACGTGGCGCACTTGGGCGACCTGCTGTTTAACCGCCGCCATCCGTACGTGGATAAAGGAGCCGGCGCCAATATCAACAACTGGATTGTGCTGCTCGATAAAACCATTGCAACGTTTGATAAGAACACACAGTTTGTTTGCGGTCATTCAGGAGAAGGTTTTGATATTCTCGTTAAACCGGATGACCTGAAAGCTTTTGGTGATTACCTCGGCAATGTTTTAAAATTCACCGAAGGAGAAATACGGGCAGGAAAAAGTAAAGACGAGATTCTCAAGGCCAAAGAGATACCTGGCTCACCGGAATGGAAAGGCAGTGGTATTGAACGGCCACTCGGCGCTGCGTACACCGAACTGACGATGAAATAACCGGTCACTTCGCAGCCACCAGCCTTTCGAGTACATGATAAACGATGGGACAGAATGTTGAGTTCTTCAGCGTAAGCGATGGCCGCTTCACCATCACATCCTCGTCGGTATAAGGAAAACGCCTGCAATCCGATGGCCGCTGTTCATAGATGCTGCAGAAATTATCTGCTCCCAGGAAGGGGCATGGCTTCGATTGCAGCACATAATCCCCTTCGTTATCCACATGCAGGTAGGTGCTGATAAAATCCCCCTCCTTCATTTTCAAATATTTGGCAATACGTTTAATATCGGGGGTTTTAAAACGGGGCGAATAATTCCGGCAGCAATTGGCGCACGCCAGGCAATCCACCCGGGAAAATGCCTCCTCGTGCAGGTCCTGCAGGGCTTTCAGCACTTTATTCTTATCGGCCCGGTTCAGGAACTGCTTGTATTGTTTCTGGTGGTCGGCCGATTTTTTTTCCCAGTTGTGTAAAATATCTTCTGTCATTGGTTCTGGTTACGGAAGACCGGCTGCCCAGTTTTCCACAGGCCAAATGTACCGAACTTATTAGCGTAAAATCTTGCCCCGTTATCGTAAATTTGCGCCACCTGACTCTACACAAAGAAACTTCAATACGTTATATGAATCTTTTCGAACAACAACAGCACGAATTCGCAGGCAGGCACATTGGCCCCAACGAACACGAAACAACTTCCATGCTTAAAACCATTGGCGTGGCAAACATGGATGAACTTATTGATAAAACCGTTCCGGCTTCCATCCGGTTAAAAAAACCGTTGAAGCTGCCGGTGGCTCAAACCGAGTTTGAATACCTCGACGAGCTCAAAAAGATCGCGGCCAAAAACAAAGTGTATAAAACCTATATCGGCCAGGGATATTATAACACCATCACCCCGGGTGTGATCCTCCGCAACGTTTTTGAAAACCCGGGATGGTACACCCAATACACCCCTTACCAGGCCGAAATATCACAGGGCCGCCTGGAAAGTTTACTGAACTACCAGACCATGGTGTGCGATCTTACCGGACTGGAATTGGCAAATGCCAGTTTACTGGATGAAGCCACCGCTGCAGCAGAGGCCATGGCTATGCTGTTTCACCACAAAAACAAAAGCGAAGAAATTACTTCACCCAAATTCTTTGTAGATACAAATATATTTGAGCAAACCAAGGAAGTATTACTGACCAGGGCCACCCCAATTGGTGTTGTACTGGTGCATGGCGATTACAAGACGGCTTCGCTCGACGACAGTTATTTCGGCGCCATTGTGCAATACCCCAACAGCATCGGTTCGGTGGAAGATCACCGTGACTTTATCAATAAGGTGCATGCCGCCAATGGCTATGTGGTGATGGCTACGGATCTGCTGGCGCTTACGTTATTAACGCCGCCCGGTGAACTGGGCGCCGATGTGGCCATCGGTTCGGCACAACGCTTCGGTGTTCCGCTGGGCTATGGCGGTCCGCACGCTGCCTTCTTTGCCACCAAAGATGAATTCAAACGCGGTATCCCCGGACGCATCATCGGTGTAAGCATTGATGCCCAAAACAACCGGGCCCTGCGCATGGCCCTGCAGACAAGGGAGCAGCACATCAAAAGAGAAAAAGCCACATCCAACATCTGCACCGCCCAGGCATTGCTGGCCAATATGGCTGCCATGTATGCCGTGTATCATGGTCCGGATGGACTGAAGAAAATTGCACAACGCATTCACCTGCTCACCGCCGCCATTGCAAAATCGCTGGAGGCCAACGGAATGAAACGGGTTAACAAACACTTCTTCGATACCATCACGTTTGAAGTGAAAGATATCCCTGCCTTTAAAGCAGCAGCCGATAAGAACAAAGCCAATTTCCATTACCAGGCCAATGGTACGGTAACCATGTCTATTGATGAAGTGGCTTCTAATTATATCGGCGAAACCGAAAAGAACCTAAACGCCATCTTTAAAGAAGCAGCATCCGCCAACATCCAATTATCATTCGATGAAACCGATGCGCTTTCCGGTAACCTGAATGGATTACAAAGAACTTCCGGATACCTTACGCACCCGGTGTTCAACACCCATCGCAGCGAAAGTGAGATGATGCGCTATATCAAATCACTCGAGAATAAGGACCTCAGCTTAAATACGTCCATGATCAGCCTCGGCAGCTGCACCATGAAGCTGAATGCCGCCACCGAACTGATTCCCGTGAGCTGGCCTGAATTCAACAACATTCATCCTTTTGCTCCGGCATCGCAGACAAAAGGATACCAGTACATCATTGCCAGACTGGAAGAATACTTAAGTAAGATCACCGGTTTCAATGCCTGTTCCCTGCAGCCCAACAGCGGCGCCCAGGGTGAATATGCCGGACTGCTCACCATCCGGGCTTATCATGAAGCAAGAAAGGAGGCTCATCGCAACATTGTACTGATCCCGATCTCTGCACATGGAACCAACCCCGCCAGCGCCATCATGGCCGGTATGAAAGTGGTGGTGGTGAAAAGCACCGAAGAAGGATTGGTAGACATCAAAGACCTGAAAGAAAAAGCAGAAGAACATAAGAATAATCTTGCCGCCTTGATGATTACCTACCCAAGCACCTACGGCGTGTTTGAAGAAGGCATCAAAAAAATATGCAAAACCATTCACGATAACGGCGGACTGGTATACATGGACGGTGCCAATATGAATGCACAGGTGGGGTTGACCAGCCCGGGGATGATTGGTGCGGATGTATGCCACCTGAACCTGCATAAAACATTTGCCATTCCTCATGGAGGTGGTGGCCCGGGTGTTGGCCCTATCTGTGTAAACAACAAACTGAAGCCCTATTTACCCGGCCACAATGTGAATGACACATTAAAGTCGACGAAAGAGAATATTCCTGCTGTAAGCGCTGCCCCCTACGGAAGCGCCAGCATCCTGCTCATCAGTTATGCATATATCAAGATGCTGGGACAGGAAGGCGTAAGAAAATCCACCGAGTATGCCATCATGAATGCAAACTACATGAAGGCAAAACTGGAGAAATTCTATAAGATATTATACACAGGTAAGAACGGCTATTGTGCACACGAGTTCATTGTTGATCTTCGTCCGTTCAAAGCAACTGCAGGTATTGAAGCCGAGGACGTGGCCAAGCGTTTGATGGACTACGGATTCCATGCGCCCACCATGAGTTTCCCTGTTCCGGGAACGATCATGATTGAACCCACGGAAAGTGAAGACAAGGGTGAACTGGATCGTTTCTGCGAAGCGCTGATCAGCATTTATCAGGAGATCAAAGCGATTGAAGACGGCAAAGCTGATAAAGCGGATAATGCACTCAAGAATTCTCCCCATACCCAGCAGGTGGTTTGCGCCGATGAGTGGAACCATGCCTACAGCAGGCAGGAGGCCGCTTTCCCGCTGGCGTATACCACTAAAAATAAATTCTGGCCTTCCATTGCCCGTATTAACAATACGTTCGGCGACCGTAACCTGGTTTGCACCTGCGAGCCCATGGAAAGTTACCTGGAAGAACCGGTTTCAAACTAACCGTTAAATTCTGCATAAGCCCGGTTACCAGAACCGGGCTTTTTTATTTGCCCCATCACATTTTAATTGCGGGCTAATTTTTAAACCTGTAAATTCAGTACCTAAAATTAACATCATGAGAAAGCAGGTTTTATCAGCAGCATTGTTCTGCCTCGCAGGCCATTGCTGTTTTGCCCAACCGGATGCTGCTACATCGGCCATCCGCAAAGAAGGACTTACCAATTCCAAAGTGATGGACATGGCCTTTCATTTAACCGATGGCAGCGGCCCCAGGCTGACCAACTCCCCCGGGTTTTTAAGAGCAGCCAACTGGGCCAAAGATGAGCTCACCAAAATGGGCTTGGTGAATGCCAGCCTGGAACCCTGGGGCGATTTTGGCAAAGGCTGGGAACAAAACCGCTGTTATGTAGCCATGACGGCACCTTATTATAATCCTGTCATCGCCATACCCCGGGCCTGGACCGGAAGCACACCCGGTAAAAAGGCCATCAGCAGCGAAGTGATCCTGATAAAAGCAAAAGATTCCGCAGAACTTCACCAGAACTACGCAGGGAAACTGAAGGGGAAGATTGTGATGTTTTATTCAAGAGATACATTAAAGCCGTCCTTTGTGGCAGACGGGGAACGCTTTACTGATGAGGCCCTGGATAAAATGGCAAATGCAAAACCCGATACCGGCCGCCGCAATTTCAACCAGCAGGCAGCAGTTGACCCCGATGTAATGGCAGCCCGCCGCCAACAACAGGCGCTGGCCAGGCAGATGGAAAACTTTTACAAGAATGAAGAACCGGCATTGGTGCTGAGCATGAATGCACGTGGTAACGACGGCACCCTGTTCGTTCAGAACGGAAGCTCCTATTCAAAAGATTCAAGCCGGTATTTTGCCTGGGTGATGCTATCAAGTGATGATTACCTGCGTATTCAGCGCCTGGTAGAATCCGGACAGAAGGTGGAAATGGAAGCCGATGTAAAAACCAAATTCTATGATTCAGATATCAAAGGATACAATGTAATTGCAGAGATTCCCGGAACCGACCCGCTACTGAAAAATGAAATTGTGATGCTGGGTGGCCACCTCGACAGCTGGCATGGAGCCACCGGTGCTACGGATAATGCTGCCGGTTGTGCGGTGATGATGGAAGTGGTTCGCATCCTGAAAGCAATAGGTCTGCAACCCAAGCGTACCATCCGCATTGCGTTGTGGAGCGGTGAAGAGCAGGGATTGCTGGGTTCAAGAGCTTATGTAAAAAATCATTTCGCTAACCCGGCCGACATGGTATTGAAAGACGATCATGCAAAAGTATCTGCCTATTATAATCTTGACAACGGCACCGGTAAGGTCCGCGGCATTTACCTGCAGGGCAATGCCGCTGCTGGTCCCATTTTTGCCAAATGGCTGGAACCTTTTGCCGACCTGGGTGCAAAAACCGTGACCATTAATAATACCGGCGGTACTGATCACCAGGCTTTCGACGGCGTTGGCATCCCCGGCTTCCAGTTCATACAGGATGAGATAGAGTACGATACCCGAACACACCATACCAATATGGATACCTATGACCACCTGGTACCAGACGACCTGAAGCAGGCGGCCACCATCATTGCTTCTTTTGTTTATAATACCGCACAGCGTGATGAAAAGATCCCCAGAAAAGAATTACCCAAACCGAGAGGGTCCGGAGGAAGAGGAGGTTTTTAAAAAACTATATAAAAAAGAAGGGCGTATACAGATGCGCCCTTCTTTTTTCCGGTTGTTGTTATTTTGCTACGGTAAGCCGTGTAAATTCCGAACCGTTGAATATCCTGGCCAGCTTATTGTCGCTGGTCTTTTTCCATTCCGGGATATTCATTTCAGAAACAATGCGCCAGAAGTTCTTTGACTTCAGATCTTCATAGTCAAGAGAACTGACAAAAATCCCCACAATGGTTTCCCGTTTCTTAAATTCTATCCTCACACTTGTTTTGGCCAGGTGAGAAGGCTCCAGGAATTTAGAGATCGCATCGTTCAGCATAATTTTATATTTCTGTAAAGGTAGGCTAATTAAGCTCCCCCGTCTAATCTGTTTACATCCTGTAGCAAACCGCATTGATGTTCATCCCGGCGCCCACCGAAGCAAACATCACTACATCGCCGGGATGAACAGCATGTTCCGGCATTACTCCCTTACGTACCATATCGAATAATGTGGGCACCGTAGCCACCGAACTGTTGCCAAGATTGTGAATACTCATCGGCATAATGAGGGATGGCACTGCTGAAATACCGTAGAGCTTATACATCTCCTTGATGATCCCTTCATCCATTTTTTCATTGGCCTGGTGAATGAATACCTTTTTCAATTCACTGATGTTCAGCCCGCTTTTATCAAAACACTGCCTCATGGCAAGGGGAACATTCTTCATGGCATACTCGTATACTTTTCTGCCTTTCATTTTTATATAGCGGA
>DMRT01000120.1 GCA_003455235.1 Chitinophagaceae bacterium | reverse complement strand
CGGAGGAGAAAGCGGCGATCTTAATTCAAAACATTTTTTCGACCAGGGTTTGATGTACAGCAAAGGACAATTTAAAGATGTTCTTTTTTACAAAGAAGATGTGTTGAAACATGTGGAAAGGCAGTATCACCCGGGAGAGAGATGATAAACTGCGGAGACGCTAAGCTGCAGAGAAATAAAATTTATTTAACTTCGGCTTTGCGCCTCCGCGGTAAAAAAGTTATTGTTTTGGCACTTCCTTTATATGATACTCCTGTATCAATGCCGGGTTTTCGGGCGACAGGGTAAAATATACTTCCATATTTATCTTCTCACCTTCTATAATAAACGAACCCCGCAACTGGTTCTCCGGCCTCATTGCTTTTATGGAAATTATTTTCCCCGCCTTTGCATAAAGATCCCTTGCTTCTTTTTTCAAACTGTCGATGGGGTAATCAGGAAAAAAGTTTTCGGCAAAGATGCCGCTCTGTTCTGCTTTATTCCAGTCGGGCAGAATTTTTACTAACTCACTCTTGCGCTGTTCTAAAATTTTCGATGGCGGAAGTTGCCTGGGTTGCAGTTGTGCCATTTTAATAATGGTATCCAATACTTTTAAATTTACAAAACCCATGGGTGCATAGGTTCTGTTGGCAAAGGAAACAATACCGATACCGTAATCGGGCATTATGCGCCATTGGCTCCCGAAGCCGGGCAGGCCCCCGCTATGGGAAATAAATGTTCTGCCCTCACAGTCTTTCATCCAGCCTAAGCCGTAACAATAGGCTGCGGTGATGGCGCAGGTTCTTCCATCGGGAAATGTATAATTGGGATTAAATGTATTCCACCGCCATGGGTGATGCATTTCCCTCACCGAACTTCTTTTAACAGGTCCATCGTCTTTTGCATTACTGGGCGGCCAGGCAGAAAGATGAAATGCCATATAGCCGGCAAATTCATCAATAGAACTGATCATAGCGCCCATGGCGCCCCAGCTTCCGTCTTTTGTATCGTGCAGCAATGCTTCTTCATTCCATTTTTGATTCAGCCAGCGATACCCGTGTGCCAGTTTATCTGCAGCCACATCGCCGTATTCGAAAGTAGTTGTCTTCATGCCCAATGGCTCCAGGATGTTTTTTTTAATATAGTCCTGGTACTGCATGCCCGAAACTTTGGTAATAATTCTTCCCTGTAATGCAAATCCCAGGTTGCTGTATTCATAAGCGATCCCCGGGGGATTGGAAAAGGAAATTTGTTTATTAATGAACGCCATCAATTCTTTATCATTGTCGGCGAGCTGGCGGTCACCCCAGGGATTATCTTCGGGAAAACCGGCACCATGCGTCATTAAGTGACGTATGGTAATTACGGGAGCATCGGCTGTTGGATACTTTACGTTTTTAAGCTCGGGAATGTATAAATAAGCCGGGTCATCCAGGTTTAGTTTGCCTTCATCACGCAACTTTAAGATGGCCATGCAGGTAAAGCTTTTGCTCATGGACGCAATGCGGAAAAGAGACGAGGATGTTACCGGTATCTTTTTTTCAACATCGGTATACCCGATATTGCCCTTGTATACCAGTTTACCATCTACCACTAAACCATAAGCTACACCGGGTAAATGGTTGGAGTCTGCATATTCCTTAAATACCCGGTCTATCACGGGCATTGCCTTCATGATCTTATCAAGCCGGCCGGTATCCGCAAAAACAGCCGGTCGGTATAATGTATCATATAAAGGGATTGTTGCAGTTGCCTGTTTATCGTTTTGATCACAAGAGACAAAAGCGCTGATCACAATAAGAAAAAGGGAATATTTTTTCATTGCCGGTAAATTTAAGATGTGTTGTGCAGGAGTATTGAAATTACAAAAATTAACCTGCGCTGTGTTGGATTTGTGCCGGCCTAAAAGTTTATTCTCGCTGATAAATTAACCACCCTGCCATCAATGGGCGCCCATATCTGTTTAAACAGCGGGTTGGCTACCGGGCCATACACAATACTTTCCTTTCTTGTTTGCCGGTAATCGAACAGGTTTTCGCAGTTCAAAACCAGCGCCACACTCTTTATGTCGCAACGAACCATGGCTGCAGCAAAAAGATAACCGGGTGTTTTGCTTCCGTCATCGAGGTATTGTTTGCCGGTATATGCCGCTTCAACTCCTGCCCGGAAATGAGGTGAAAATTCATACGCAATCACTGTTGCAAATTTATTCCTTGCGCTCAGGCTTACGTTGGGGTGGATGGCATCATACAATTGCCTGGAATAGGTATAGGTATATCCAAAGTAAATTTCAAGGTCGCCATGCGTGGCCGCCATATACGTTTCAAAGCCTTTTGTGTTCAGTGGCTTTGCGGCGTTGTAAAAACCGATCGTTCCGTTTGTTGCCCTAACATCAACCACCGGCCTGGTAATATCTGTGATATAGAACATCTGGTTAATGGTAAGATGCCAGTCATGGATGACCTTTTTAAAATTGATATCCCAGTTAACTCCCGTTGATCTTTCGGCAGTTAGGTTATTATTGGGTATAATGGCAGGGTATTCCCGTTCATCAATATCATTTACAAACTGCGACGGGATCTTATATCCCAAACCTCCGCCAAGCCGGGTGGTAAAGGCCGGGCTGATCCTGTACAAAAGTGATACCCTGGGCAACAGAAAATTCCCATAAACATTGTGATGATCGAAACGCATGCCTGCTTCCGCAATGAATTTTTCGGATACCTTCCAGTCGTCCTGCACAAACACACCCATGGTATTCTGATCGTAGTTGTTGAACCGGGTAGAGTCGGGTAGTTTCTTATTAAAATGCTCTCCGCTGAAGTTTATTCCGGCTACCATATTATGCCTGGGCAGTTTTTTGAAATAAGATATCTCTGAAAAATAAGAAAGCTGCTTTGCCTTCATACCAAATACATTGGTGCTGATGTCCCTGTTAAAAAAACTGGCCGTTCCCTTTACGGTAAGCCGGTCGGTCTTATTCAGCCTGCTTTCCCACACGGCATCTGCTGTATTACGCAACGATCTGTTCTGAATAAAAAACCGGTGGGTATTGTCTTTTCCATGATGCAGCACCTGCATATCACCGCCATTCCTGTCTTCGTAAGTCAGGTTGTATCCCAGGGTGATCGTTTGCTTTTCGTTCGGGTATATAAACAACCTTGGGTGAAAAAAGGCCGTTTTCAGGTCTGGTACATCGCTGAACCCATCTTTGTTCACATCAACGGCCCGTTGATAGGTTCCGCCCGCGAACAAAGTATAGCCGGCTTTTTTATTCCGCCCGCTTAAAAATAAATTGAGGTTGCTTTCCTTTAGTGTAGACTGGTTGAGTGTAATGCTTCTTTCCGGGCTGTTCAGCCTGGGCGATTTTGAAACCAAATTCAATAAGCCTGCAATGGCACCGCCCCCAAACAAGGTAGAGCTTGATCCTTTTATTATTTCTATCTGCTTCAGGTCAAGCGGGGGAATCTGAAGAATGCTGAAACTGCCGCTGTAACCGCCAAACAAGGGCATGCCGTCCCGCAATACCTGTGAATATTTTCCGGGAAGGCCCTGTATCCTGGCATCGGCATTACCGGTGGCTGCATTGGTTTGCTGTATCTGTATACCGGCAATATCCCCCAACAGGCTGGCAATGTTGCCAGGCTTAATACCATTCTCTTCGGCAACTTCTTCACTGCCCAATACCTCTATTTTGGTGGGCAGGTCTTCGATGCGGCTGTTGGTACGGGAAGAGCTGATGATGACTTCTTCTTCGGTTTTTGCTTCCAGCCGGTGCAGGTAAATGACCCGGAGTGTATCTGCCTGCGGAAGGGAAACGGTAATTGTTTGTTCCTCATATCCCACCATAGAAAAACCAACCGTGATAGTATGTGCGGTAATATTATCGTGCCGGACCTGTCCATACACATCTGAAGTGGCTGACCGGGAAATTTCTTTGATGGTTGCCGTAACACCCTGAAGCGGTTCTTTTGTTCCGGCATCCTTTACCAGGCAGGAGAATTTGTACTGAGCTGCAACAACGCTATAACAAAATAATATAAGCGAAAGGAGAACGGCCCTCATTTGTTCCGGTTAATAGTTCATCAGTTTTTGAACATACTCATCCAGTCTGCTATAAGCCATAAAATTCTTTTCCAGTTCAATATTGAACGGGATGGGTGTATCCAGCGATGCACAGCGCATCACCGGCGCATCCAGTTTACTGAAACAGTTTTCTGCGATCCACGAAGCAATCTCTCCGCCAATGCCTCCCATCAATGTATCCTCATGCAACAGCAGAACTTTGCCGGTTGCTGTAACTGCTTCTTCAATGGCGTCGTAATCCAGGGGTAATAATGTACGCAGGTCTAAAATATGAATTGAAATACCCGGGTTATTTTTTGCATAATCCATGGCCCAATGAACGCCAGATCCATAGGTGATGATGCTGAGGTCGTCGCCTTCCTGCACCAGGCGTGCCTTACCGATCTCTACTTCATAATATTCATCGGGCACCGGTCCGCTTACCGAACGGTACAAGGCCTTGTGCTCAAAATACATTACGGGATTGGGGTCGTTGAGGGCCGCAATGAGCAATCCCTTTGCATCGGCCGGCGTACTGGGGTAAACCACTTTCAATCCCGGCGTATGTACAAACCAGGCTTCATTGCTTTGGGAATGGAATGGCCCGGCGCCTACCCCCCCGCCGGTGGGCATACGTATCACCACGTCGGCATTTTGTCCCCAGCGGTAATGAACCTTTGCCAGGTTGTTGATGATCTGGTTGAATCCTACGGTAACAAAATCGGCAAACTGCATTTCCATCATGGCCTTGTATCCTTCCAGGCTTAAGCCCAGCGCCGTACCCACAATGGCACTTTCGCAAAGCGGGGTATTTCTTACTCTCGCTTTACCAAATT
The DNA here is from genome assembly GCA_003455235.1 of Chitinophagaceae bacterium. Classification (GTDB taxonomy): domain Bacteria; phylum Bacteroidota; class Bacteroidia; order Chitinophagales; family Chitinophagaceae; genus Ferruginibacter. The sequence continues at coordinate 970 of DMRT01000120.1, read as the reverse complement.
CCTGCACAAAGCCTTCGGTGATTTTAAACGCTCCCCCGTATTCTGCAATATCCTGTCCCATCAGAATGAGGTTGGGATGTTTCTGCATGGACTGGTGGAGGGCTTCTTTGATACCATCGACGAAACGTTTTTCAGGGCCGGTTTGTGGCTGGATGGTTGTAGTTGGATGATTGTGGCAGGGAGCATACACATCGGCAATCTCTTCTACCGAATCAGGGATAAGCGGCTTTGCATTATATGCAATACTCAGTTCTGTTTCGATGTATGATTTTGTTTCATTTTTAATTGCCTCTACCCTGGCGGCCGTTAAAATATCAGCAGCAAGGAGGTATTGCTCGTAATTTTTTACCGGGTCTTTCTTTTCCCATTCTTCAAACAATTCCTTTGGTACGTACTTGGTACCGCTGGCTTCCTCGTGTCCCCGCATGCGGAAGGTCATGCATTCGACCAGGTAGGGTTTTTGATTTCTAATGCAGTATTCACGAACGCCCTGGATGGTATCCAGCACCGTTAAAATATTATTGCCGTCAATCTGCACTCCTTCTATTCCATAGCCCGCCGCTTTATCCACTAAACTTTTACAACGGTATTGTTCGTTCACCGGTGTACTTAAGCCATAGCCGTTATTCTCAATAATAAAAATCACGGGCAGGTCCCAAACCGCTGCGGTGTTCAATGCTTCATGAAAATCGCCTTCGCTGGTGCCGCCATCGCCGCTAAAGGCTAAAGAGACGTTGAGTGGTGTGCCTGTTGAACCATGGCGAAGCTTGTATGCCAGCGCCACCCCATCGGCAATGGCCAGCTGCGGGCCCAGGTGAGAGATCATGCCGCAGATATGATGTTCCCGGGTTCCGAAGTGAAAACTTCTTTCCCTGCCTTTGCTGTACCCTTCTTTATTGCCCTGCCACTGCATGAACAGTTTACTCAGGGGCATATCCCGGGAGGTAAACACCCCCAGGTTGCGGTGCAG
>DMRT01000069.1 GCA_003455235.1 Chitinophagaceae bacterium | reverse complement strand
GTGCTCCATATTTCATTGGCATCGTGCTCCACCCATCCCGGCTGCGGGAAGATCTGGTTGAACTCTTTTTGTGCCATGGCCACGATGCTTCCTTTTTTATCAAAGATGATGGCCCGGGAACTGGTGGTGCCCTGGTCGAGCGCCAGAATGTATTGCTGCATGAATCAATTTTGTTTTGAAGTTAACTGAAATTAGAGAACCCCGCTGCTTACCACCCGTACTTCTCATTTCCCGCTGAAACAAAATGATGTATTCTTTTACCGAATTGTTTATATTTGCAACATTGTAGCAAAAATCTTGTTCAGGCAGAACACCATACGGAGAATAACCGCTGCGGCTTTGCTGCTGGTATTTTCATTCAGCATCACGCCCACCATCCTGCTGCACAACTGGCTGGCTGACCATACCGACACGGTAAAGAAAACAGGAAGCCCGGAACAGGATCATATCAGCACAAAAAAATTTTACTGCCATTGCGATAACATTGTCGCTGAATCTCCTTTCACTGAAGTTGATGAAGTGATTGTTCCCATTCCGGAAAAAATATTTTCCATTGAACAGGGAAGCAAAACTGTTCAGCCAGTTTCCAGTCAGCACTTGTATTTCGCCCTTCGTGGCCCTCCCGTTGTTTGATTATTGCCCGTGAAAGCGCATGTTCCTTTTGCGGATGCTCCCAGCACATCAAACAATCATCAAAACCTTTTCCATGCGGATCATCATTACAGCATTACTGGCTTTTGCCGGGTTACCCGTTATCAGCAGCCAGCTATTGGCACAGGGTAATTCTTTGCCTTCAAAATTCAACACGCTCAATAATACATTCTCCGGCAGGATTACCGATGCAAAAACAGGCAGCCCCGTTGCAGCCGCTTCGGTATACATCACCGATATCCGTTCCGGTTCATCCACCAACGAAAATGGCAATTTCATCATCCGCAATATTCCCCAGGGAAAACATTTGGTGGAAATATCACACATCGGTTATACCAGCATCGTGGAAAACATTGACTTCAATACCGACGTACAGAAAGATTTTGTCCTCAGCGGATCCATCATAGAAAACAACGCGGTTATCGTAACCGGTGTAAGCGGTGCTACGCAGCAGCGCAAGGTTCCCTTCGCTGTTTCGGTGATGAAGCGGCAGGACCTGCAGCAAAGCACATCCAGCAACATTATTGAATCGCTGACAAAGATCGGGGGTGTATCGACCCTCGCCAGCGGCCCGGCCATTTCAAAACCGGTGGTACGTGGACTCAGTTACAACCGCGTTCTTACCATCAACGATGGGGTTCGCCAGGAAGGTCAGCAATGGGGTGATGAGCATGGCATTGAAGTGGATGAAGCCAGCGTAAATAAAATTGAATTGCTGAAAGGCCCCGCCTCCATCATTTATGGAAGCGACGCCATGGCCGGTGTGGTGAACATCATCACCAATGTGCCGGTTCCCGTTAATACCATCAAGGCGAATATGTCTTCCAATTACCAAAGCAATAACCGGCTCCGTACACTGAATGCAAATATCGGTGGCAATATGAATGGTTTCAACTGGAACATTTATACATCAAATAAAGCCGCCGCGGATTACCGGAATAAATACGACGGTTATGTTTATAATTCAAAATTCACTGAACATAATTTAGGTGGATACCTTGGCTTCAATGGTAAGTGGGGGTTCAGTCACCTGCTGTTAAGCAGTTTTAATCTGAAAGCCGGCATGGTGGAAGGAGAACGGGACGCAGGCGGGTATTTCACCAAAACACTGGCCGGTGGCGTGGTGGAGAGAGCAACCAGCGTTGACTTTAAAAGCACCACCCCGCAGATCCCTTACCAGCATATCCGGCATTTTAAGATCGCCACAGACAATAATATCCGGATGGGCAAGAACCATCTTACATTCAATATCGGCTACCAGCAGAACAGGCGGGAAGAGTTCGGTAACCCGGATGACATAAATGAACGTTCGCTGTTCTTCAATCTCAGAACGATTACATACACTGCCCAGTTTCACCTGGCCGAAAATAAAGGCTGGAAAACTTCTATCGGCATCAATGGCATGCAGCAGAATAATACCAACAAAGGCATTGAACAGCTGATACCGGATTATGCTCTTTTTGATTTCGGTATTTATGGGTATTCCCAGAAAACAATAGACAAAATAACCCTGAGCGGAGGACTCCGTTTTGACAGCCGCAATGTAACTGCAGATAATTTACTCGATGGCACCGCCATCAAAGGTGCCGGTTTCAAAAAATCGTTCTCGAATATTTCAGGCAGCATTGGTGTGGCAGCCCAGCTTACCGAAAAACTGAACCTGAAATTCAATGCAGCAAGAGGATTCCGGGCGCCCAGTATTCCTGAACTTGCTTCCAACGGCGCTCACGAAGGAACCACCCGCTATGAATACGGCAATACATCATTGAAAAGCGAAACAAGCATACAACTTGATGGCGGGCTGGAATACAGTGCTGAACACATTTCCATCGGCCTGTCTGCCTTTTATAACAGCTTCAATAATTTTATTTTCTACCGGAAACTCGAAGCTGCCGCTGGTGGTGACAGTCTCGTAAATGTGAATGGTGATTTGCTTACTGCCTTTAAATTCGACCAGACCAAAGCAGCACTGGCCGGGCTGGAAGCAACGGTTGATATTCATCCCCACCCGCTGGACTGGCTGCACATCCTGAACACCTTCTCCATGGTAAGCGGGCAATTGAGAACACCGATCGAAGGGAATAAATACCTTCCGTTTATCCCGGCTTCAAAACTGGTGACAGAGTTCAAGGGCAACTTCAATAACCTCGGCAAGCATGTTCAGAACTTCTATGTGAAGTTTGAAGTAGATAATACCTTTTCAAAAAACAATGTGTTCACTGTTTACAACACAGAAACAGGAACACCGGGTTATACATTACTGAATGCAGGGTTGGGTGCCGACTTTGCAGGCAGGAAGAACAAGACACTGTTCACTCTTGGGTTCAGCGTGGTGAATATCGGCGATGTGGCGTACCAGAATCACCTCAGCCGTTTGAAATATGCAGCAGCAAATGCAGCAACCGGCAGAACAGGCGTATATAATATGGGGAGAAATTTCAGCATCAGGCTGAATATTCCATTGAGTTTCGATCTGAAAAAATGATCAACCGTCATTTCTTTTCCTGGCCCAGAGCAGGAAACCCGTGATGCTCAGTAATGAGCCTGAGA
>DMRT01000032.1 GCA_003455235.1 Chitinophagaceae bacterium | reverse complement strand
TTGACCACGACTGCCGCGAAGGAATCTGCGGCGCCTGCAGCATGTACATCAACGGGCGGGCGCATGGTCCCTGGGCTAAGAATACCACCTGCCAGCTGCACATGCGTGCATTCAAGGACGGGGATACCATTGTAGTGGAGCCATGGAGAGCCGGGGCCTTCCCCGTGATCAAAGACCTGATGGTTGACCGTACTGCTTTCGACCGCATCATCCAGGCCGGTGGCTATATTTCGGTAAATACCGGCAACGCGGTTGACGCCAACGCCATTCCCATTGATAAAAAAGATGCGGATGATGCATTCATGGCGGCGGCCTGCATCGGTTGCGGCGCCTGTGTAGCCACCTGTAAGAACAGCAGTGCCATGCTGTTTGTAAGTGCCAAAGTTTCGCAACTGGCTTTATTGCCCCAGGGCGAACCGGAAAGGGAATCGAGGGTGCTGAACATGGTGGCGCAAATGGACAAAGAAGGTTTCGGCAACTGCACCAACACCTATGCCTGCGAAGCGGAATGTCCCAAAGGAATTTCCGTGGCAAATATTGCACGTATGAACAGGGAATACCTGCGGGCCGGACTCAATGCCGACTAAGCCGTTTATTTCTTTCTGAACTTTTTATTCTTGATGGTGAACACCCTCGACAGGTTGAAGCCAAAGTGTATATCTCCTTTAAAGAAGTCGCCCGTGGTTTCGGTAATGAAGGTCTTCTCCGTCATGCCGGTTGAGTTGGTGAAATGAAGCTGGAATACGTGACCACCTGTTTCGATATCAAACCCTACCGCCAGCGAATTTTTGGTGCCGGGTAACCGGTAATCCTGTCCCTCTACCAGCGAGATAGGCAATACGTGATAATACTCCACATTGAAGCTTAGCCGTTTCGACAACTTGATTCTTCCTCCGGCGCCCAGTGCAAAAATATCATTGGGGTCGGTTGCTGCCTGTGCCAGGTTATAATGCACGTACGACGGCATCAGCTGCAGGGAAAGACCTTCGCTGAATTTACGGGCGATGATCAGCTGGTGTGCATAGGTGATGCGTGAGGTATAATAGTTCTGTCGTTTGGGGTCTTCCCATTTCAGCGTATTGAGCATAACAGAAGAAGTGGCGCTGATGGAAATGGGTGAAGAACCACGCCCGCCTTTTGACTGGCGCAGGATCTTGAATTTATAATACGCATCGTATTGTTTCTGGTAGGTGCTGCGGCCGATACCCACCATCAGCCGGTTGGATATGCCATAATCGAGCCCCATCCGCATGGTGGCCTGGTCGAGCCCGAAGGACTCATACGAGCCACGGTTCACCATGCCAAAGCGGTGAGAAATCTTAACGTCCATCACACCGGCTGCCACGTTCTCGATCGATTGACCATTGATCAGCCGGGTGGTTTTAAACGTAGCCGTAGCATAATCTTTTTTTCGTTCTTTTTTACTTTCATTTTCCAGCATTTTCATCAGGTCGTCCTGTGCACGCAGCAAGGGCGAAAGAAGATTCAGCAGGAGAAACAATACGAGGTATTTTTTCATGATCAGGATTTTAACGGGTTAACTTTTGGGTTCGTACTTACAATCTACAGTTACATCAATGTCCTCCGATATCTTGTCAGCCACCAGCGAGGGAATGCTCACATTGTAATCTTTCAGCTTGATGGAAAATCTGGACGTGGCATTTACTTTACCCGATTTGATGATAACAGAACCGGTGTAGCTCACTTGCCGGCTCACGCCATGCAGGTTCAGTTCACCTTCCACGGTAACCGGGTAGGCGCCGTCTTTGGAAAAATTCACCGAACTGATGTTCACGATCTTTCCCTTGAAAGTGGATTTGGGGTATTTGTTGCTCTCCACGTAGTTTTCATTGAAATGCTCCTCCATGAGTGCTCTTTCAAAATGAAAACTCTTGAGCAGGATGGCAAACACCAGGTCGCCGGTTTGTGTGTTGAGCACACTGGATACTTCATTGTTATCCGCTTCCACTTTTTCGGGTGATTTGGCCCGCGAATAAAACGATACTTTTCCCGATTTGGTCATCTGGATGTTTTGGGCGGCGGCACCCGTTGCCAGGCCGGCAAGCAGTACGCCGAAGAACAGTTTTTTCATAGTTGTGTGTTTAATTATTTGGAGTTCCTGAATCGATCCATCGCTGAATACCCGCCAGGGTACAGGAGGGTAGTTTGGCTGCCCCTTTCGGCATGCTGCCATTTACTCCGGTAGAGCCCATCAGCCTGCCGTTAACAGCCTGCGTCTTCACACCGTTGTAGGTATCCAGTATCACCCCCGATGAGGCGGAGGCCGTGTTGTGGCACCCACTGCTGTTGCAGTGTGTATTCATCAACGGCAGTACATCCGTTGAAAACTTCATCACCGTGGTGGTATCGCAGGGTACCTTTCCATCGGGATATAATAGTTCTGCCTTGTCGTAATAACAGCTTTCAAAGCTGAGTAAAACAAGGAAGCTGGCCAGGATTGTTACAATGATTTTCATGATCGGTATTTTATGCGTGTTGTTTGATTAATTATTGGGCGAACCTGCCGAGATCCATTTCTGCACCTGCGTGATGCGGCAGGCGGATAATTTATTTCCTCCCTGCGGCATGGCAATAAAGCCTGCATCATGCCGGATGCTGCCCAGCAGTTTGCCATTGAGTGCAATGCTCCGTACGCCCGCATACGTACTCAGGTCGAAGCCGCCGCCTGTTGATGCAGGGTTATGGCATCCCTTGCAGTAACTGTTCATCAATGGTGAAACAGCACCCGAGTAAGTGAACAGGGTGGTGTCGCAATCATTGCATGCATTGTTTTTGGCTCCCTGCAGGATCCATTTATACATGAGGTCTTTTTGCGCCTGGGTAAAGGCAGCAGCCGGGGGAGGTGGCATCCGGTCTCCGCCCGTTTGGTTAAGCACTTTATAGAGTTTGCTGTTTGCCGGGTCTCCCGGACGAACACCACCCGTAGCCATCACGTTTCCATACGTGGTAAGATTTACACCTTCCTTATGGGTAATGGCATCATGACAACCACTCATGGCGCAACTGGAATTAAGCAGCGGCAATACGCTGTTCTGGAAGTAAACAGTATCCGCACTGCAGGTTTGTTCGCCGCCTGTAACAGGGGTTTCAATCACCTGTATGGGGATGTCGTGTTTACACGACATCATGATCAGCAGGAAAAGAAGAATTCCAATGATCTCCAGTAATCTTGAATTTACTGTATGCATGGTTTGTGCAGGGTTTTTAAAATGGTTCTTCAAAAAGTATTGATATTTTATTTTTCCTGGATCATGCATCGTACCAATATCACATCGGTAAGATACCCGGTGCAGATTCCCTTTATGGAAACCTGGGTTTTTGGTTTGATCTCATGCTGAACGATACCCTCCATGGTACACCGTACAGTGCCCATCCCGGTGCCATCCAGGGAAACGACGGTTTTTCCTTCCTGGTTTTTTGATACATCGGTCACGTAGCCCGACACTTCCAGTACCTTGTCCAGGTAATCGCGGTTCGCATTTGCTTCATTGGCTTCGTAAGCAGCCACCAGGTGCATGGCGGCAATGCGTACCGGCCTGATGTGCTGAACATCCCGGTGGGGTTTGGTATACATGCGGTATCCCACAAAACCTGCCGTGATCAATGTCAGCAGCAGCAAGCCCCCGGTGGCAATGAGTATTTTCTTTTTACTCCTGGTCATACAAACGGTTTTATTGTTATAAAGATGGACCCGGGTTGTATCATGCATTCCTTCTGCCTCTTTCAACCTTTATCTGAACATGCCGGACCTGGATATACTTTCGCAAACCAGGCCAGCATGTCAGTTTTCCTGATACGCACCCTGCCCGTGTTATTAATCTGAATACCGGTGTCCTGCATTCACCCAGTTGGTGATGATGGCTTTTTCCGCTGCAGTTAAAAACGGTTGAGGACTCTTAGGCATCTTCACCCATCCCGGGGCATACAATACACTGGTGTTGTTGATCTGGCTCCATTTTGATACGATATTGCAATCTGAATCAAAATTGTAACCGGCTGCACTGTTGCCGGATCCGATATGACATCCGCTGCCGTTGCAACGGGTGGATATTAAGTTCCGTACCTGGGCAAACAACGGACCGCTGGCGATCACACCCACCGTGGTTGTTTGTGTTTTGGTACAGCCATTGGCATCCTTTACACCCATCACATAATTGCCCGCATTAAGGTTGGCAAACACATTACTTGCCTGGTAAGCGCCTCCATTGATGTTGTAGGTGAAACCGGTAGAGCCGCTGGCTGTAACGGTAATGCTTCCGTTGTTGGTGGGTGTAACACAAGGGGTGGTGTTTACTACCGCTGTTGTAATTACAATGTTCACATTGCTGCATGGACTGGTTGCAGTAAGTGTTACCTGTGTACTGCCCAAACAGCCGTTGGAGTTTTTGGCAGTAACGGTATAGGTGCCGGCTGCCAGGTTACTGAATGTACCGCTGGCCTGGAAAGCACCATTATTCAGGCTATAGGTAAACCCGGTGCCGCCGGTAGCTGATGCAGTGATGGATCCGTTGCTTTGACCCGTAGTTGGATTAACGGTGGTGGTTGTTACCGTAACAGTTACCCCGGCACAGGGATTGGTGGATCCCAGTGCCACCGTTGCAACCCCGGTACATCCGTTGGAGTTCTTGGCTGTGATGGTATAGTTTCCGGCTGCCAGGTTGCTGAATGTACCGCTGGCCTGGAAAGCTCCGTTGTTCAAACTATATGTGAACCCGGTGCCCCCGGTGGCAGTAGCAGTAATAGAACCATTGCTTTGACCGGTGGTTGGCTGAACCACGGTGGTGGTGACCACTACGGTCACACCCGCACAGGGGTTATTTGTTCCAACAGTGATCTGGCCGGTACCAATACAACCCGCCGCACTCCTGGCTGCAACGACATATGTACCTGCTGCGAGGTTGTTGAAGGTGCCGCTGGCCTGGAATGGTCCGCCATTCAAGCTGTATGTAAACCCGGTACCGCCGGTAGCGGTGGCGGTAATGGTCCCGTTCGATTGATTGGGCGACGCATCGGTTTTTGATAAGTTAACAGTGATGGTAACACCCTGGCAGGGATCATAAGAGTCCACCTGTATCACTACAGTGTCGGTGCAGCCAACAGAGTTTCGGCCCACTACATTGTACGTGCGGAAGGGTTCAAGCCCGGAGAAGAAACCTGTGTCCTGGTAAGCGCCGCCGTTCAGGCTGTATTGGAAACCTGACCCTCCTGTTGCTGAAGCGGTGATGGTACCATTGTTCTGGTTCAGCGTGGCGGGGGTTTGGGTTGCCGTAACCGAAAAACCAATGGCATCGCAGGATGGAGCAGGGATCTCATGCTTACAGGCAAACTGAACCAGGGTGATCAGCACCGCCATCAGCCCAACAATTCTGATTGTAAGATTTCTTTTCATAAACGTTATTGGATTTGTGTTTGAAAATTGAATAATCTCATTTTGTTATGCACCGGATTTTTCCCGTTTAAACACGAAAATCAGGCCTGTTAAAGTAAAAATCAGGTAAAATCACGCTGAACCTGCAGGAACGGGTGCTGAACCTGCAGGGCATTCCGGTATGGGAAGGAAGCTATTCGGAAAGCCAGTTTTTGAAGTCGTGTGCCCGGTCAATGGCAACGATGGTATCGAGGGGAGTGGGAGGGGAAAGTTTTACATTGATCCGGGACCGGGTATGTGCTTTCATTTCGTCAATGGCGTGATGACCGATGATGAACTGGCGGTTAATGCGGAAGAAATTTTTCGGGTTCAGCATCTGCTCCACCTGGTCAAGATTAAAATCCATTGGGAACCGTTTGCCTTCATTGGCACACAGAAAATTGGTCTTGTTCTCCGTATAGAAATAGGCAATGTCCGTAACCCGGATAGAACGGATGGTATCGCCAAGCCGGATGATGAACCGGTCTTTGTACTGCTTACCCGCCTGCGGGATGTTCTGGAGTATTTGTGCATAGTTCACCGAAAACGAACCCGAACGCTGCAGCAGTTTGAGTTTTTCCACGGCCCGGCGTACATCATCTTCGTCAATGGGTTTCAGCAGATAATCCACACTGTTTACCTTAAATGCCTGCAGGGCGTAGCTTTCGTAGGCCGTGGTAAAAATAACCGGGCAGGTGATGGTTACCAGGCTGAACAACTGAAAGCTGTTCCCGTCGGCCAGCTGGATATCCATAAATACCAGGTCGGGCATGGGGTTCCGGTCGAACCAGGCAACTGCTTCTTCGATGCTTGAAACCGTGCCGGCTGATTCGTACCCGGGTATTACAATGGATACAATCTTCTGCAGCCGCTGCAATGCCTGTTCTTCATCTTCCAGGATCAGTATTTTCATATTAAGCTGAATAAAGTAAAGGAAGCCGTATCACAAATTCCGTTCTCGTTTCTTCAATCACCACTTCCTTCGGTGTTAAAATTTTATAGCGGTTCTTTATGTTTTTCAATCCCACGCCCTCGCTTTCTTCTTTTTCAAATTTGGGATTGATGTTGTTGCTCATCACAATCTGCCCGGGTTCGGTGCGGATGTGAATGTACAGCGGTTTTTCCTTGCTGATGATGTTGTGCTTAACGGCGTTTTCGGCCAGCAACTGCAGTACCAGCGGCGGAATCAGTCCGGTACGCATCACGTTGTAATCCACATTCACCGTTACCTGCAGGGCACTGCCGTAGCGCTTACTCTGGATGAACAGGTACGATTTCAGCAGTTCCAGTTCTTCCGCCAGTGTTATCAGTTCCTTCTGGCTGAAGGCCGTCATCTTCCGGTAAAACTGTGATAAATGTTTGATCAGCACCGACGCTTCTTTGGGATTGTCTTCCACAATATTCATAAGCGCATTAAAACTGTTGAAGAGGAAATGAGGGTTTACCTGGTTCTTGAGCGCATCGTATTGCAGCTGGAATTTTTCCCGTTCTTCCTGTTCGGATCTGCGTACCTTTTTAATACGGCCGAGCAATACCAGGTATACCACAATGGCCGCAGCCAGCAGGCTTGCCAGGCGGAACCACCAGGTTGTCCAGAACGACCGCCGGATATAAAAAGAATAGGTTGCCACCGGCGATGCCTGGAAATTATTATTGACCGAAGCCCGTACTCTTATCTCATAACTACCCGGCCGCAGCTGTGAAAAGTTGATCACCCGGTCGCCGGTTGTTTCCCAGTGCTTGCTGTATCCTTCCAGCCAGTACTGGAACTTTATTTTTTCAGGCGCTTTGTAATACGCAGCAGACAGGGTGAAGCTGAAACTGTTCTGGTGGTAGTCAAATTCCTTTTGTGTGGCGGTATCAATTATTTCATTAAAGAGACGTACTTTTTCAATTACAGCTGCCGGTACAAAACCAAATGAAGATGAAGCGGTGTTCAGGCAAACGATGCCATTATTGGTACCAATCCAGATGCTGCCATCCCGGTTCCGGGTGATGGAGTTCAGGTTAGGTTGCTGTTCTTTAAATCCCGATTCGGTGCCAAAGTGCTGTACCACATTTTTTTTGGGATTGAATACATCAATTCCTTTTTTATTGACAGCAATGATATTATTGAATTCATCGGCGGCGATGGACGTGATGGTGATGTCTGTTAACCCGTTCCGGGTATCATAGTGGGTGAATTTTACATCATCGTATTCAAAAAGTCCGTCGTTGTAGGTGCTCACCCAGATGTGCCCGTTGTGGTCTTCAGCGAGTGAATACGCCACTTTCGACGGGAAGAGGCGGTGTGCATAGAAATTCATGAATTGACCTTTATCGAGCATGGTTACACCGGCGCCATCCGTGGCAAACCAAACCCGGTTCTTTTGATCGATGAGGATGGAATAGACGTAATCGCTGCCCAGTCCGTCCTTCTTGCTGTAATTTACATAGCGGATCTTTTCCTGCAGGTCGTAGTTGTTTTCTTCCAGGTAGAACCGGGCAACCCCATTCAGTGTGGAAATCCAAACCTGGTTGTCTTTACCCGCAATGTTCAGGATATTGCCATAGTAAGCAATGGGATTTTCGTCAATGCGCCGCCATTTACCGGTATGTATATTCAGGCGGAAAAGTCCTTCACCCATGGTTCCGATCCACAGGCAGCCGAACCGGTCTTTGTATAAACTGGTGATGTCGATATGATTTTCCGGAGCTGTGATATCGTATGCACGAAGCAGCCCATCACCCAGTGAATCCTGTGTGCTTCGGTACAGGCGCAGATCCGGGGTAAACCATAATTGGTTTTCGTCATCGGCCAGTATGGAATGTACATTCGTAAGTTTGGTATTGCCGGCCGCATACCAGTAACGCAGGTAATCGGCAGTGAAGCTGAGCAGTTTTCCTTCGCTGGTTGCCCATATATTGCCTTCGTTATCGTACTGGATATCGGTAATGCGTTTTAAATTTCCATCGGGCGACAGTGAATGGGCTGTGAAGCTGGCCGATGCTTTATTATAAGCAATGATCCCTTTTTCCTCGGTGGCAATGAAGATGGTATTGGCTGCATCGATCATATCGTTCACCTGTCCAAACTGCCACTGGCGCCGGAAGCTGGAGTCAATAATCCTGTTACCGGGAATTTCAAATACCAGGAAGCCCTTGGACTGCATGCCGATCAGCAGCCGGTCTTTCTGCCTGGCTGCCACCAGCGATGTAACGATATTATCCGGTAACCCGTTGCGGGCAGTAAAAAAACTGATGGTTCTTCTCCCGGTTTCAAAACGGATGAAAGACAGGCCGCGGTCGGTACCTGCAATTAACTGGATGCCATCGTTGATGTAAAGGCAATTCACATTGTCATCACTCAGGCCATCTTTTTTGCTGATCTGCTGCAGCCGGTTATTCTCATAACAGAAAATGCCTTCGCCGGCGGTGCCGATCCATAGCCTGCCGCCGGTATCACCGCATAAGGCGCTGATGGCCACCTGCGGCGCTTTTTCCCAGAATGAAAGCCGGGTGACACGCTGGTCATTCAGCAACAGGAGGCTGCCGTTTTTACAACCCACCCAAATGGCTCCCCGGCTGTCTTCATACAGGGCCGTGATATGCAGGTTGCCATTCACCGGCAATGAAATCTTTTCCGGATCGATGCCATTATACTTGAACAGGCCTTCCGATGTGCCGATCCACAAAAACCCCAGGTGGTCCCTGAGCAGCACGGTTGATTTAATGGTGAGATTATCTTCCTCGATGTTGACCGTTTTTGAAAAAGGGTATTGTGCAGTTGTGGTACCCGCAACCGAAAAGAGGAAAACAAGTAAGATTGCAGCTACCGGTTTCATTGTTTTGCAAATTCAGCGTTTACGGTAACATTTATTTCGGCCGCCAGTTTTTCATGAACGATCCGGGGTATTTTAATGTCGTGTTCGGAAAGTAATACGGTGAACATGCAGACCAGTTTGATCACCCCGTTCTTTACCACCAGGTCGCCCTGCAGCAGGCGTTCCTGCTCCACCCCGTGTATCACCAGTTTACCCTTGGCCCGCAGGTTGTAGCTGCCGTCTTTGGTAAAATCATCTTCTTCAATGATGTGACCGGTGAAGGTGGCGTTCGGATATTTGTCGCTTTCCATGTAGTTTTCGTTGAAGTGCTCTTTCTGCAACGGACCATTGAATCCATCGAATGATTTGATGCTGATGGAAAAGGCAAAGGTTCTTTTCTCTGCATCCATGATGCCTTTGAGCTGGGGAGATACCGCTTTGATCAGTTCAAGCCGGGCGGTGGAATGAAAGGTAACCGTTCCTTTCTTTATCACATAAATGGCTGTTCCTGTTTTTTGAGCAGGTATAACAGCCGGAAAAAGGAACAACAGGAATAATACGCTATGACATAGGTTCATTTCTATATTGTGGTCTGGGTTTAATATTAAACAGCCTGCCCGTCAATGAGTGTAACTTTGGTTACATTCATTGCGGGCTACAGTAGTATCAGGAATGCTCTGCAGGAAAATACAGGTGCGCTCACCTTACCGGTGAATAATAATTTTCTCTGTTATCACTTCCTCTTTCAGTTTCAGCCTTGCCAGGTAAACGCCCGTTTGCAGGAAGGGAAGATCAACCGGTAGTCTGCCTGAAAGGTTGTTGAACATTTTTTGAAATACCCGTTTGCCATCGGCGGCGTACAAGGTGATCCATTCCACCGGCCTGTCGGAATACACAAAGAGCTGGCTGCCGGTAACCGGTACCGGGTAAAGAAATACACTCCGGGCAAAGGTTTTGCTTACACTTACGGTATCGGAGTAAGTAATTCTTCCCGACCGGTCGGTAATCTTCAAGCGGTAATACAGTTTTGTGAAAACGGGTATGTTGTGACGGAAACTGTAGTTGTTGGCAGGCGGGATATTAATGGCATTCACTCTTCCGGCAGCACTGAAACTGGTTCCGTCGGTGCCGAATTCCACTTCAAAAAATGAAACATTCTGTTCATTCAGCGTTCGCCATTTAATTTCATTGTAGCCGTTTAATGCCGTAGCGGAAAAATCAAGTACGGTTACCGGCAAAATAGTACTGGTGATCACTTTATATAATACACCGTTCCTCGACAAGGCATACAGGTCGCCATTTTCTGCTTCGCCAAAACCGGCGATATTGCCCGGCAATCCGGCCTGTATGCTGGCGTCAAAACCACCGGAGCCATTTTGTTTGATCACCCAGGTATTGCCCGACACATAATCGGAGCAGATATAATACCCATACATCGCGGCAAATTCGGCGCCCCGGTACACATGACCACCGGTGATGGAAAAACCACCCGTGGTTCCATTATGGGGATATACAAAAACAGGGGCAATGTAACTGCTTTGCGCCTGGCATCCTGCAGTGTTGTAAGCTGCATTGCCTTCGTAACAGCGCCATCCGTAATTGACACCGCCGGATGTGGCATAGGTGCGGAAATCAACTTCCTCCCAGGCGCCTTGTCCCACATCGGCAATCCACATATCATGGGTAAGCCGGTCGAAGCTCCAGCGCCAGGGATTGCGCAAGCCCATGGCAAAGATCTCGTCACGCACAGATGGATTGCTTACATAGGGGTTATCGGCAGGAATGGTATAGTATGGAGGGGTATTGAAATTATCCACGTTGATGCGGATCATTTTTCCCAGCAATGAATTTCCGTTTTGAGAATTATTATCCGGGTCGCCGCCACTGCCGCCATCGCCGGTGCCAAAATACAGGTGGCCATCATGACCAAAGAGTAATTTCCCGCCATTGTGATTAGAATAAGTGGGATGCGGAATGGTGAGTATCACCCTGCCGGTTGTTTCATCGGCAGCATTGGGGTTGCCGGCCAGGGTTTGAAAACGGGTGATCCGTATGTCGCCGGCGGTATTGGTATAATAAACAAAGAAGTACCGGTTGCTTGCAAAGCCCGGGTGAAAAGCCATGCTTAATAAGCCACGCTCACCGCCACCGGCAATGCTATCCGGTATGTCCAGGAAATTGCCGGCCTGCAGTACGCCATTGGATACAATCCGTACCCGGCCATCCTGCTGTACAATGAAAAGCCGGTTGGTTCCGTCGCCGGCATTCACTATATCCACCGGCGCCGTTAGTCCCGATGATACTACCGGGTTAAATATCAGAACCGGGGTGGGTTGTGCTGAGGAACGGCCATAAAATAAAAATGGTACTGCTACAATCAGCAACAGTACCACCGTATTTCTTTTAGCTGTATACAATGTACTCATGATACAGGGTTTATCGGATGATAGACTTAACGCCTCCTTAACACAAATACAGTGCCAGAGGACCTTTTCGCCAGAATGAATACCAATTTACTGGATCACCACTTTTTCAACCAGGTATTCTTCTTTTGTTTTCAGGCGGAGCAGGTATACACCTTTGGGCAGGCTGGG
The DNA here is from genome assembly GCA_003455235.1 of Chitinophagaceae bacterium. Taxonomy (GTDB): domain Bacteria; phylum Bacteroidota; class Bacteroidia; order Chitinophagales; family Chitinophagaceae; genus Ferruginibacter. The sequence goes on along the minus strand of DMRT01000032.1, from coordinate 2,420 downwards.
CAATGAAATGGCAATGGAGCCAGCACTGTTTTCCAGGTTACGGCGGAAGAGCAACCGTCCATCAGTGGTAAAAAGCTGAATCATTCCCACCGGTTTTTCAGTAATGAATTTCAGCTGGCCGCCGGTTACCGGGCTTGGAGATACTTTTACAGATGCTGCCTGTTTTCTATTAAGTACCAGCACCGTTGAATAGGTAACACGTCCATCTTTGGCCGTTGTTTTCAGCCGGTAAAAGAGTTTTTCAAAACCGGCTACTAAATGGCGGAAGCTGTATTGATTCTCTACGGTGCTGTTCAATGCGCTGATTTTCCCCGCATGTGCATACCTGCTGGCATCATCGCTGTATTCAATTTCGTAATGAAGGATATCCCGTTCGTTGGCGGTTTTCCATTTCAGTTCGTTGTACCCGGTAAATGCACGGGCAGTAAATTCAAGCAGTGATACAGCGAGCGGCCCCCCGCTGTTGGTGGTAACTTTATAAAGCGTGCCGGTTAAAGTAACAGCATAAAGGGCTCCGTTCTCATCTTCTCCAAATCCTACAATGGAAAGCGGTAGTCCCGTTTGCATGGAAGTGGTCCATCCGCCACTGCCATTGGGTTTTATCAGCCAGGCATTGCCGGACACATAATCGGCGCAGATATAATAACCATACAATGCAGCATATTCAATGCCACGGTATACGTGTCCGCCAATCACCGAAAATCCACCCGTTGCATTGTTGTGCGGATAAACAAAAATGGGAAAGCTGTAATTGGCAGGTGGTAAGCAACCGGCGGTTACAAAATCATCGTTGCCTTCGTAGCAACGCCAGCCGTAATTGATACCTCCCGAACCGCTGAGGGGCAGGTGATTGATCTCTTCCCAGGCTGCTTCACCCACATCCGCCACCCATACATCATGGTTCAGCCGGTCGAAACTCCAACGCCAGGCATTACGCAGGCCTATGGCATAGACTTCGTCTTTTACATTCGGATCATTTACGTATGGATTGTCCGCGGGGATGGTATAATACGGGGCCGTATTGAAATTATCCACGTTGATGCGGATCATTTTGCCCCAGAGTATATTTCCATTCTGTGCATGATTGTCGGGATCGCCACCCGGGCTTCCATCGCCGGGTGTGAAATACAAGTGACCATCGGGTCCGAAAAGCATTTTACCGCCGTTGTGGAAGCTGGTGGTAATGGCCGGAATGGTCATGATGACCACCCCCGTGGTTTGATTGATGGCTGTATTGGCGAGCGGGTTCGCTGCTTTAAACCGGGTTACCCTGATGTCATAATTGGATGTGAGGTAATAAATGAACAGGTATCCGTTGCTGGCATAATTGGGATGAAAGGCCATGCTGAGCAGCCCGTTTTCGTTGCCGGGTGGGAGGCTGTCGTGTATATCCAGGAAAGCAACTGCCTGCAGCACACCAGCCGAAACGATACGTACTTTGCCGGTTCGTTCCACAATAAATAACCGGTTGGTTCCGTCATTTGCATTCACAATATCGAGCGGGGAACTGAATCCTGTAGTAATCACCGGGGTGAATGTGAGTACCGGCGGCGATTGGGCGAAGGATGAAGCAATGGAAAAGAGTAGGGTGGAAGATGCCAACAGCACCGCTGCCAGACTTCGTTTTAAAGTGTACAGTTTGCACATGATGTAAGTTTAACAGGATATCCGGTAATGGCTTTTTCAAGCAATCATGTGGCTTCTGCAGGCGAAAGTAGCCCATCAATTTAAAAAATTGCTTTATGTTTCGCACAGTTTTCGCACATTCTGTCGTTCTAGTACCGGATGTTTATGAGAACGGGCAACGGGGTTGTGCAGGGTTTTGCTGTGCTGCATTTGCTTTTGTACAGCGAAACAGCCGATTTAGCCGTCTTGTACAATAATCACTAATTTTAGCACTACTAATCCCCAACGAACGTTTGAAGCTGATAAGGATATACCTATTCCTGCCTTTGATACTTTGCGTGCACTTTGCCGGTGCACAGGTAAATCCAGCGCCGCTTTCCAACCTGTATAAAAAGAGTTTTTCCACCCGGGAGAATGTTATCCGGCTAGATTCCATGAGCATTGTGCCCGGCAGCGTGGTGGTGGAGGGTATTTCTTCTTTCTATTATAAAATTGATGAAGTGAATGCCACGCTTACCTGGCTGCAAAACCCCGGGGTGGATCACGTAACCATCACATACCGGCTGTTTCCTTACCGGCTCAACAGCGTGGTGCGGCATTTCAGCTACGACAGCATCAAAAATAATTTCTTAAGCACCACGCCCTTTGTTTACCGGCCCGGTGCCAAACAAACCAGCCCGTTTACCGACTTCGGTAATATCCGTTCGGAGGGCAGTTTCGGACGAGGTATTTCCTTTGGCAACAGCCAGGATGCGGTAGTAAGTTCGAGCCTGAACCTTCAGCTGAACGGTTTT